>CAZNTM010000088.1:0-2044 GCA_964576005.1 uncultured Gammaproteobacteria bacterium | reverse complement strand
TGAGACTGTAGAAAAATGGGTTTTTATGCCATGAGCTTGTTGCAGGGATGAAAACGCCCAAAAACAGTACCCTTCGACCACCGCCATTACGGGGCAAGCATGCTTAGGGAATACTGCTTTGAGAGTTTCGCAATTGACAGTCAGGGAATACCATGTCGCCAGTTTCGTAACTCAAAGTACGTGCAGAAGGCGAAAACCTTCACCTATCAAATGTAACTTGACATATTAAATATGACAGGTATAAAATACGGGGTATGAAACCGCGTACGATTGTCCATGCGCTCAAACGAGCGCTCAAAACGTTCCCGGCGCTCATGCTGACCGGTCCGAGGCAGTCCGGTAAAACGACGCTTTTGCGCGCGCTGTTTGGCGCCACACACCGGTACGTCTCCCTTGAGAATCCCAATGCCCGATCAGCCGCCACCGCGGACCCACAAGGGTTTCTCGCGCTGTATCCCCCGCCAGTCATCATTGACGAGATTCAGTACGTCCCGGAGTTGCTCCCTTATATCAAGACGGCGATTGACGAACGTCGAACCCCAGCCCAGTGGCTGCTCACCGGATCGCAAAACTTTGTCTTAATGAAAGGAGTCAGCGAATCGCTTGCCGGACGCGTCGCGGTGCTCTCACTGTTGCCGTTTACCATCGCGGAACGCCTCGGCCTCGGGGATAAGGCCGTCTCGGCCCAAAAGTTGTTCACCGAGGAGCGCCTCGCCCGCGCCGTGACCAAAGCGCGCGCGCCAACGCTCTCCTCACTCATTTTACGCGGCAACTACCCGGAAATCGCAAGCAACCCTCGCGTGGATCGCGCCACCTGGTGCGGCTCCTACATTACCACCTACCTCGAACGCGACATCCGGAATCTCGCGCAGGTCGGGGACCTTGGACAGTTTGAACGATTCCTCCAACTGTGTGCGACGCGCACCGGACAAATTCTCAATCTCTCGGACATGGCCGGAGAACTTGGGATTTCGGTCCCGACGGCGAAACGGTGGCTGTCTATGCTGGAAACCGGCTACCAGATCTTCCTCCTCCCCCCATACTCACGCAACATCGGCAAGCAGCTCACGAAACGCCCAAAACTCTATTTCAACGACACCGCATTGTGCTCGTACTTACTGGGGATTCACGCCGAAGAAACGCTCCTTGCGAGCCCGCAGTTTGGGCACTTGTTCGAGACCCTCGTGGTCACGGACTTCTGGAAACGGATGCTCCATGCCGGCGAGCGCCCGTCGCTTTCCTATCTGCGCACCCGCGGAGGATTGGAAGTGGACCTGCTTGTGGAACTCGCTGGGCTCCTCCATCTTATAGAAATTAAAAGCGGATCCACCATGCTCCCCCCGCACGCCTCCTCCCTACGGCGAGCAAAACGAGATCTGTCCACTCGCATTGGCACCATGCGCATCGTCTCACAGACAGCGCATCGTTTGCCTTTTGGGGAAGGGATCATCGCCGAACCGTGGCGACAATTTTTGCAGCAGTAGCTCAATCCCAATACCTGTGGCAGGAGTGAAAAAAATTGTCATTCTCGATGGCAATGCTCTGGTACATAGAGCATGGCACGCGCTGCCGCCGCTTGCGACAAAGTCCGGTGAACTCGTGAACGCCATCTACGGGTTTCTCTTAATTTTTTTTAAAGTCATCAAAGACTTGAAGCCCGATTATATTGCTGCGACGTTTGATCTCAAAGGCCAGACGTTCCGGCACAAAGAATTTGCCGAGTATAAAGCAAAGCGCGTGAAACAACCAGACGAGCTCTATGAGCAGATTCCAAAAATTAAAGAACTCTTAACCACTTTTGGCGTGCCGATCTTTGAAAAGGAGGGCTTTGAGGCCGACGATGTCATCGGAACCATCGTTGAGAGAATCAAGAATCAGGAATCAGGAATCAAGGGAAACGAAATTGAGAGCATCATCATCACGGGTGATTTGGATACGTTGCAGTTGGTGGATGAACACACAAAAGTGCTCTCCTTAAAGAAAGGGATTTCCGAAACCGTACTCTACGACGAGGACGCCGTGAAGGATCGCTTTGGACTTGCGC
>CAZNTM010000087.1:0-2062 GCA_964576005.1 uncultured Gammaproteobacteria bacterium | reverse complement strand
ATTAATGTCCTTCGACTCGGCAGAGGATGACAACGAAAAAATAATCATTGAGGCGTGTCGGCGTATCAAAGACGTGTCGAAATTTCCACTCATTTTAAAACTCTCGGTTGCCCACGACTATAAAAAGATTGCGCGTGAGACCGAAGGCGTCGTTGAGGCGATCTCTGTTAACTCCGTTCCGTGGAACATAGCTTTTCCAATGCGAAAAAGCCCGCTCGCGTACCTTGGCGGCGGAGGGGTTTCTGGAAAGGCTGCCCAGCCATGGACGTGGAAGATGCTCGAGGCCTTGACAAAGGCAACAAAAACGCCCATCATCGGGCCGAGCGTATGGGAGTATGCGGACATTGAAAAACTACGAAAACTCGGAGCCAAGGCCATCAGCTTTGGCGCGGTGTTCCTGCGGTATCCGTGGAGACCGACGGTGTTTGTACGGAAACAACAGCGCGAAAGGGGTACTATATGAGTACGAATTTCATGGAGCTTATCCAGGCCCGCTGGAAGCAAGGGAAGTTCCTTTGTGTGGGGCTGGACACTGATGCAACACGGCTCCCGAACCACCTCCAACGGAAGTGGGGAGTCGGGAGAGATCAGGCAGTCTTAGAGTTCAATCGCGCCATCATCGAGGCGGCCGCTGACCTCGTCTGCGCCTTCAAGTTGAACCGTGCGTTCTACGACGCGTTGGGCGAAGAAGGCAGCGAGACGCTCGCGCGTAGTATTGCCGCGATTGAAGAGCTCGCCTCGGATGTCCCATCGATCGTTGACGCGAAGATCGCGGACACTCCGGACACGAACACGCTCTACGCCGCTGCGATGTTCGACGAACTCCGCGCTGACGCCGTGACGGTCAATCCCTATCTCGGCGGGATGGCGCTCCGGCCGCTGCTCGAGCGCAAGGACAAGGGTATCTTCGTCCTCTGCAAAACCTCGAACGAGGGCGCAGGCGAGTTTCAGGATATGCGCGTTGACGGCCGACCGCTCTTCCTCCAGGTTGCATTGAACGTAAAGCAGTGGAACGTGAACGGCAACTGCGGCCTCGTCGTCGGGGCGCGCTACATTCCTGATCTCGCCGAGGTGCGTAAGCGCGTCGGGAGCATGCCCATCCTCATCCCCGGGGTGGGAGCGCAAGGCGGCGACCTAAACGCTGCAGTCAAAGCCGGTCGCGACAGCACGGGGCAAGGGATCATCGTGAATGTGTCGCGCTCGATCATCTTTGCCTCGGGCGGCGAAGACTTCGCCGAAGTTGCCCGAGCGAAAGCGCTCGAGTACCACGAACAGATTCAGGAGGCGTTAGGCTCATAACCTCGTTCTCGACTCGGCTCGAACAATAACGATATTCTTCGAGCGAAGTGAAACGGAGTCGAGAAGTACCATTGTCTTATGACCGATCAGGAGATCCTTGCGATATTCGAGCGCACCCATGCGCTGCTTCGCGGGGATCATTTTGTTTATACCTCGGGAATGCACGGGAGCGTTTATCTGAATAAAGACGCGATTTACCCGCACACGGCCCTGACGAGCGCGCTTTGTTTGGAGATCGCTCGTCGAGTGATCGAGGCGAAGCCTCGATCAAATTTGGAGGTGGTGGTGGGGCCGGCACTCGGAGGGATCGTGCTTTCGCAGTGGGTGGCGCATCACCTATCGGCGCTCCTTGGCCGCGAGGTGCTTGGGATTTATACAGAGAAAACCGAAGAGGGTCTCCAGAGACTCACTCGTGGCTATGACGCGCTCGTTTCCGGTAAACACGTGCTCGTCGTTGAAGATGTTTTAACCACTGGCGGTTCGGTTCGGAAAGTCATTGAGGCGGTTCGCACGGCAGGCGGCGTCGTTGACCATGTCTTTTCCTTACTGAATCGCGATCCCAAGACGATGGCAACTGAAATTGCCGGAGCCCCGCTCTCCTTTCTGTTTGCCATGGAACTTCAAGCCTGGGATGCTACCCAATGTCCCCTTTGTAAAGAGGGGAAACCTATCAACAGGAAGGTCGGGAAGGGAAAGAGTGTGCGGGGTCCTGTGGATAGCGCAGCTTGAGATTCAAAATCACTCGAGAAATAGCCCATTTCCA
>CAZNTM010000086.1:0-2207 GCA_964576005.1 uncultured Gammaproteobacteria bacterium | reverse complement strand
ATGCGCTTCGGCTCCTGCCAAAAACCTCATCACCCCACCCCGCGCCGACCCACTAATGAAGTAACTTGGTATGAGGCAACTACTGGATTACCAAGTTATCCGTTGCCCGACTCCCGATAGAGAATCCAGCCAACAAGGTCCCCGGGATAGGGCATGGCGCTCGCGTGATGATTCTTCACGTAGTGCCCAATCTGCTCCCGCCACCAGCCCATTTTCCACGCCCGTAAATCAACCTGCCCGAGGTCGCGGCGCTCCCCGTTGGCGCCGATGAGCTTGAGGTGCAACCTCCGCAGCGTCGAGGAGAAATGCGGAATGGTTTTAATGCGTTCGTAAGCGCGCGCCGAAAGCGTCGTATCCGAGCTGTGTTTGAGCTTCTCCAGTGTTGGCGCAAGGCAGCGCACAATCCATGCTTCAACGAGCAGTGATGAGACGCGGGAAGGCCCGAGGGCGCCGGTGGCCACTGCGGCAAAACTATTGCCGGAGGGGAGGAGGCGCGCGTTTCGAAGCAGTCGCTCCCGCAACCGCTGTGAAACCGGCGTTGCCTTTGGCAGACTCGCATTGAGCCCGGCGATGCAGTCAAAACCGGTGCGCTGCCCGCGAATCTCGCGCACGACGATCCGGGCGAGCGCCTCGCTGTTCAGAAAACCCATGTTGCGAAAATCCGTGAGCGTTGCGAACTCTTCAATAGAGTAGCAGCCGCTTTCCCCGCCATTGAATACCGGGATGCTCATGCCGCTGTTCGGATGTGACTTAAGGAGTGGGGAAAATAACGCCGTGGCCGGCTTAATCTCTTTGATGGTTGGAAAACCACTCGTCCGGCTCGCCAGCAGGAGATACGCGGTCTGGGCGCCGGCGAGCATCGCCTTTTCCATCAGGAGGTATTCCGAAATCCGGTAGTGCGAGAATGGGATATTCACCCCCATGCCGCCGGTGCCCGTGGTTCCAATCTTGATAAACTGCGCAACCGCGTTCTCGCCATTGCCCTGACGCAACGCGCGGAACACCTTGAAGAGAAGATCGTAGTAGAGCCGGAGCCGATGGATGGACGGCCCGCCAACGTGAATCGTGGCGGTGTTCGTCGCATCCACCACGACGTTAGGACGGAAACGAACCAAACTGCGGTAAAGCGCCGTGCTCTCATGATGGCTGCTTAACGCTTCACGGAGCAAGTTCCCCCAGACAAACCGCACTGATACGCGGCGCGAACCGGCGCGGAGGTTCCGCACCGTCGCTGCCGACCGCTCATCTTTTTTGGCAAACACGAGCAGGGCTTGAGGCCGATACCGGAGAAGTTCCTTTGTCACCGCAGAGCCGACCAAACCGGTGCCACCGATAATCGCAATGCGTTGCCCACGGATAGTCATAAATTCCTTGTCATCCTGAACCTGTCGAAGGACTTCCTTCGCTAGCTCAAAATCTCATCTTGTCGTATGATACTCTCATCAAACTATGCCGGCAATTGCCCACAGCGTCGCCGAGTTAGAGCGCAGTCTCTCGCAACGCTCCCCGGAATATTGGCAACGAGCTGGAAGCCACATGGCCCTTGCGCTCTTCCACCGTACGGCCGAGCGTGTGCCGGCGTACAAAAAATTTCTCACATCTCACGGGATCCGCCATGAACGCATCCACACGGCTTCGGATTTTGAAAAGATCCCAACAATTGATAAAAAAAACTATCTCCGAAAATTCCCCCTGTCACAACTCTGCTGGGACGGGACACTCCACACTGCTTCAACCATCAGCGTTTCAACCGGTTCCACCGGTCAACCATTCTTCTGGCCGCGCGCCGCAGAACACATTGAAGAAACGACCAGACTCTTTGAACTCCTCTTCCGTACGTACTTCCACATCGAACGAATTCCCACACTCTTTGTCATCGGCTATGCCATGGGCATGTACGTCGCCGGGGTGTACACAACCCAGTGTTTTACCGAGATCGCGAAACGGACAAAGGTCGTGCTCGTGAGCCCGGGGCTGAATGCCGAAAACATCCTGCGAATTGTGAAAGAACTTGGTTCACAATTCACACAGCTCGTCATCGCCGGTTATCCCCCATTTATCAAAGACGTGCTCGAACGCGGAAAGAGCGAGGGAATCAACTGGAAACGCCATAAGACAAAACTCATCTTTGGCGGAGAGGGATTCAGCGAATCGTGGCGAGACTACGTCTTGGAGCTCGTGGGGTCCAAAACACCCCACGACGCGAT
>CAZNTM010000085.1:0-2335 GCA_964576005.1 uncultured Gammaproteobacteria bacterium | reverse complement strand
AAACGTTTATATTGTGGCAAGAAGAATTGCCAATGATTGCCGATTTCGTTAACCATTGACTCGTCGGTTAACATAGGATATTCTTCAAAATATATGCAGACCGAAACCTTTCTGTCCACCACAGAGGTAGCGAAGCTGCTTGGAGTGAGCCGCATCGCGATTTTTAAAAGAATTAAGGCGGGCCATTTGAGAGCGAGAAGAATCGGCCGCCGTTTTGTGGTTGAGAAGAAAGAACTCCACGAGCTCTTAGAACATTCTCTTTCAGACAGACGGAAACACGAAATCGAAGCAGCGGTCGCGAAAACCGTAAGAGAATACGGAGAAACACTCCGATTACTCGGCCAAGAATGAAGTCTGTTGCTCTGCCAGAAGTTGAATACATTGCCTTTCGCTTGGCAAAAGAACTCATGACCTACAATGAGCCGATTCCTGATTTTGGTTCCCGTTTTCCGCACGCCTTAGAAAGCTGCCTTTCGACCCCTTTCCAGTCTTTTGGCGGAAAACAGTTGTACGAGGGGCTACTCGGAAAAGGCGCGGCGCTATTCTATTTGTTGATAAAAAACCACCCATTTGAAAATGGAAATAAACGTATCGCGATGACAACGCTCTTCTACTTTCTCTATAAGAACGGTAAGTGGCTGCGCGTGGACAATCAGGAATTGTACAATTTTGCGAAGTGGGTAGCGGCAAGTAATGCCAAAGTGAAGGGGCCCACGCTTCTGGCAGTACAAAAGTTTGTCAAAGTCCATTTGGTGACATTGTCCTCGTAGCGCTCACTAAGAAGGGCAACTAACCGAATAAAAAACCGAGGTCGGCCGGGGACCTCGGAGTGGATGGAGGACGTAGCTAGAGCGCGGCCAAATCGGCCAACACGGCTAAGCAATGCCCATAGCATCGTCCATCGCCGAGTTTTTGGCCTCCTGCGTGAGCCGCTCCAGCGCTCGCTGACGCCCATTTGGTGAGCAAAGCTCCATGAGTCTCGCCTTCTCGTCTTGAATGAGTTCGATGAGCGCCTCGCGCGCATGCGGTTCCGGGAAGGCGAGCCTCGTCCCAGCTGGACCTTCCACCTCCCGCACCATGGCGGCAGCGTACATCTGCCCCCGGAGCTCGAGCTCCTTTGCGATCCGTTCACTTGTGAACCGTACCGCCAGCATTCCAAGCTTCCAGTTACACCAGTCCTTGAACTCGTCGCGCCGCGGCTTCTGAACATCGCCGCGCTTTCTTTTCGTAGGCTTCTTCTCCTTCTTGCTCACCGCACGCTTCCTTGTTTTCAATCTACACTCCTTTCGCTCGCACGTTTAGGAGGTCGGAGAAACGGTCAAATCGTAATGGAACTGGCGAGAGAATGCAAGTTCGCACTGCAAAATCAGACATCGGACTTCCCAAGGAAGTCCGATGTCGTGAATTGACCACTCATCAATCACTAATTACTAATTACCAGTTACTAGTTACTCACTCACTAAATCAACGCCTCCCGGTTGGCCGGGAAGGTGACGGATTGCATGATACTGTCTGCACCACGGAGCCACTTCGTGATGCGGCTCATGCCAAAGCCGCAACCGGCGTGCGGCACACTGCCTTCTGTCCGAAGCCGCTCGATGTACCAACCAAAGTCATCAAGCGACCCGCCTTTAGAAAGCAAGCGTTTATACATTCGGGAATTCTCTAGTCGAGCAATCATGAGGTTCACATCGTGCACGCGCGCGGCAGAGCCAACCGCTTCTCCGGCAATGGGCAAAATGGTGTCGCACGAGAGCACGCGGCCCGGGTGCTCGGGATCTGGAAGCATGTTGAAGAATTTCTCCACCTCGATTTCCTTGCCATGATCCCACATGGGGTCTGGATAGCGCGTGATAAACAGCGGCTGGTTTCCGAAATGCGCCACCAAAATCGCTTCTCTGGCGGAACTAATGTCATCCCCCCAGGAAATCTCCTCTCCCAGTTCTTTTAATTTCTTAATGGCCTCATCGTACGTAATTCGGGTAAAGGTTGGCGGACAGGTTTTTATTCTCGCGATGGCTTCAGGAGTAAGCCCATATTTTCCCGGTTCCTCAATCTTCGCCACGTCTTGCGCGATGTGATAAATAAAACCCTCGATCTCGTGGAGCAACATATCAAAGGTCCCGGGAAACTCGATCTCCATCATGTGAAATTCAGAAAGGTGCCGGTCATCCACGGCAGACTCGGCGCGAAAACTTGGCCCCGAGCAGTACACGTTGCCAAGCGAGGGTACGAGCGCTTCGAGAAAAAGCTGCCCAGTCTGGGCAAGGTACGCTTGGCGACCGTTGTACCAGCGCGTATCTCCATCAACCATCACTTGATAAAGCGTATCAAT
>CAZNTM010000084.1:0-2460 GCA_964576005.1 uncultured Gammaproteobacteria bacterium | reverse complement strand
GCCATCCGAGACGACTGCCTTGATTCGGCGCACGCCTTGAGAGACCGCTTCTTCTTTCACAATCTTCAATGTGCCCACCTGCGCGGTGTGGCGCACATGCGGGCCGCCGCAGATTTCTCTGCTGTAGTAACTCTCGGGCTCTCCGATGAAATACACCTTCACGTTTTCACCGTAGCGCTCGTCAAACACGCCAGTCGCGTTGACCCGCTTCGCCTCTTCCAACGGCATCACCTCATAGTGCACCGGCAAATCTTTTCCAACCTGTTCGTTGACCATTGCTTCCACTCGGGCAATCTGCTCGGGCGTCAACTTCGTGCCCCAAGAAAAATCAAACCGTAACCGCTCGGCCGTAATGTTGCTGCCGCGCTGACTCACCTCGTGGCCCAACACGTTTTTCAACGCCTGAAGCACAAGATGGTTGGCGGTGTGGAGCCTCGTCGTCGCCACCGAGTGATCCGCAAGCCCGCCGTGAAACTTCTGCTCGGCACCGGCGCGAGAAAGTTCTTGGTGCTTGCAAAATGCTTCCTCAAATTCCGCCGTGTTTACACGCTTCCCGAGCACTTCTTCGGTGAGCTCTTTTGGAAAACCGTACGATTCATAGAGCATAAATGCAGCGGCGCCTGGAATTTGAGAGGAACTCTCGTACTCGCCTTTCAACTTCTTCGCCTCTTGGAGGCCCCGCTTGAGCGTCTTACCAAACTTATCTTCCTCAATGGCAAACTCGCTCATGATACGTTTGCGATTCTCCTGCAGCTCTGGGTAAGCCCCGCTATACAATGATATGACAACATCTGCGATCTTCTTGGTAAATGCCCCCTCGATACCAAGATAGCCAGCAAAACGGATTGCACGACGAATCAACCGACGAACCACGTAGCCTTGGCCAAGGTTGGATGGCCCAACACCATGGCTGTCGCCGATGATAAACGTCGCAGCTTTGAGGTGATCGGCAATGATACGCATGACCCGAGTTATCTCTGGACTGGTACCATATTTTTTATCGGAAAGCGTTTCCAGTTGATTAATGATCGGTTGGAACGCATCAATTTCAAACACCGTCGGCGCACCTTGTAGCACCATGGCCGTCCGCTCAAGCCCCATTCCGGTATCAACGTTCTTTTGCTTTAAAAGTTCATATGTCCCTCCGGCCGTCTTATTATACTCCATGAAGACATCGTTCCAAATTTCCACATACCGGCCGCAGTCACAGTTTGGATGACATAGCCCCTGCTCACTCCAGCCCGGAGCGTGCTGCTTTTGATCTGAAAGATTCAGGGCGTCATAAAACATCTCCGTATCCGGCCCACACGGCCCAGTGAGACCAGCCGGCCCCCACCAATTTTTATCCTTTGGGTAGAGAAAGATGCGTTCCTCCTTCGCTGAAGCTTCGGAGGACAAGTCCCCAACCTTGGCCTCAATCCCGACTGAACGAAACTGCTCTTGCCAATGAGCAATAGACTCGTCGTCACGCGGAGCGTCCGCATCGCCCTCAAACACCGAGACATACAGCCGCTGCGGATCAAGCCCAAGCCATTCTTTGGAAGTCAAAAACTCGAAGCTCCACTCAATCGCCTCTTTCTTAAAGTAATCGCCGAGCGACCAGTTCCCGAGCATCTCAAAGAAGGTGAGATGCCGGTTGTCGCCCACCTGCTCAATATCGCCAGTGCGAATGCACTTCTGGGAATTAGCCAACCGCGATCCGCTCGGATGCTTTTGCCCCAGCAGATATGGAACCAGCGGGTGCATACCCGCGGTCGTAAACAGCACGCTCGGGTCTTCGCGCGGAATAAGAGAGGCGCTCGGAATAATCGCGTGCCCTTTGCCCTTAAAGAAGTCGAGGAATTTCCCCCGCAGTTGATCGGAAGTCATGGCTGTTGCGCTCACTTTCTTGCTGATGGGATGGCAAGATCTTTACAAATCTTTTCTGCGAGAAACTCATGAACGTCGCGGTGGCGCGGCACCGTTGAGGTCCGACCGGTCGCGGGACAATAAAAGACCGAATGCCTCTTGCCTTCCCGAAGTAAGAAACATCCGTGCACGCTCAAATGCCGCAACAGTGAGGTGCGCTTCATGCCGGGATGGGAAGAGCAACGCGCAACGGCTCGCGAGAAATGTTTTGACCCCTCCCCCATGCTAAACCGCGGTTCACCTCCAGAATGAGTTCAAGTGCTTCCTTGAGATTTTCCCGTGCTTCCCGCATCGTTCTGCCTTGCGTATTGACGCCGGGGATTTCTTCTACCCATGCAACGACCCACTTTCCGCGCTTTTGATAAATTCCGGTAAATTCTCTTTGGAGCATAGTTATTGTGTCTACCTTTAAACTACTACATTCGGTGCGAAAAGTAAACGTTCTAAGAACTCGACGCGACGTGCAATAACCTCCTCACCCGCTCCTCTGTCGGCGGGTGCGTTGAGAATAACCGGAAAATCGCGGAAGCTCTAAAGGGATTCACGATAAAC
>CAZNTM010000083.1:0-2500 GCA_964576005.1 uncultured Gammaproteobacteria bacterium | reverse complement strand
ATGGAGCTCCTGCAAAAACTTGGCGTTGAACCGCTCGTCCTCATTGCCCAAGTGGTGAACTTCGGCATCCTCCTTGGCGCGCTCTGGGTAATCCTCTACCGCCCCGTCCTTCGATTGCTCGAGCAGCGCCGAAAGACGATTGAGGAAGGACTCGCGAATGCCAAAGAGTACGAAGAGAAAAAACAGTGGCTGAAGCGAGAGGTAGAGAAGATCATCGCCGACGCTGAAGCGCAATCCCACCGGATCAAACTCGCCGCTACGGAAGCCGCGGAACGCATTCAGGCGGAGGCGAAACAGCAATCACAAAACGAACGGGCAAATTATCTCGCTGCCGCACACGAACAGCTCGCCCGGGAACGTCACGCTGCGCTCGCGGGCCTTGAACGAGACATCCGCGAGCTTGCGCTCCTTGCCGCAGAGAAAATTGTCGGGGACAGCTGGAGCCCGAAAACGCAAGAGAACCTCATCGCAACCCTGACGCGCGAGCGCCTTAAACGAGAATCAAACTGACGCTATGCCGCCATCATCATGGAAAAGCAAGGCGCTCGCCCGCGCGCTGCTTGAGGCGCTTGAGCAACATCCAAAAAACATCGAGGGAATCTGCGATGCGTTTGCCGAACTCCTCAAAGAGCAGCGGCTCCTTTCTCATGCCCCGGCAATCCTTGACGCCCTTACCGTCATGGCGCAGCTGCGTGATGGAACAAAACGCATGGACATTGAGAGCGCATTCCCGTTATCCGACGTCAGTGTCCGCCTCCTGAAACACTCCGTTCCCGAACTTGCCAAAGCAACACTTCATGCCGAAAGTAAAAAGGCCCCGGGGATTCATCTTAAGACAAGCACCGAGCACTGGGACGGCCGACTCACGAATATCTTTGCTCAACTGAAAACACATCTCGAGAACGCTTTACCCCTATGACCCCGCAAAACGTGACGAGCGTCGTGGAAAAACTCCGCAAGAAAATCGCTTCATTTGAACCGAAACTCGAACGCGCCGACGTCGGCGTCGTCCTCGAGACGGCATCGCGCGCGTCGGAGGACTCGCGAACGTCACGATGGCGGAGATGGTCTGCCTCAAAGCCGCAGGCGGCGACGTCCGCGGCGTGGCGCTCAACCTTGAAGAGGACACGGTCGGGATCATGATCTTGGGCGAGGACGAACGGGTCGCAGAAGGCAACGAGGTTGAACGCCTGAACACCGTCCTCTCCATTGGGGTTTCGGAAGAACTCAAAGGCCGGGTCATTGATCCGATCGGCCGCCCGCTTGATGGGAAGGCAGCAATAAAATCAGGCGAACGCATGCCCCTTGAGCGTCTTGCCCCAACGGTGGTGAGTCGGCAATCCGTCAATGTCTCGCTTGCCACCGGGGTCAAAGCGATTGACAGCATGATCCCGATCGGCCGCGGACAACGGGAGCTCGTTATCGGCGACCGGCAAACCGGAAAAACCGCACTGTTGCTTGACGCGATCCTCAACCAGAAAGACACTGGCGTCGTCTGCATCTACGTTGCGATTGGACAGAAAGAATCAAAGATCGCAAAACTCGTCGCTGAATTGGAAGCGCGCGGCGCCATGGACCACACGATCATCGTCGCCGCTGCTGCCTCAACCCCCGCTGCGCTCTGGTATCTTGCGCCCTACGCCGGATGTGCGATCGGGGAGTACTTCATGCAGCGCGGATTCGATGCGCTCGTCTGCTACGATGATCTTTCAAAACATGCGTGGGCCTACCGCCAAATCTCACTGTTGCTCCGGCGCCCTCCCGGCCGCGAGGCATATCCCGGCGACATCTTCTACCTGCACTCCCGGTTGCTCGAGCGTGCTGCGAAATTAAACAGCGAGCATGGCGGCGGCAGCCTCACCGCGCTTCCCGTCATTGAAACGCAAGCGGGCGATGTCTCGGCGTATATCCCGACGAACGTCATCTCGATCACCGACGGTCAAATCTACCTTGAATCTGATCTTTTCTATCAGGGCATCCGTCCGGCCTTAAACGTCGGCCTCTCGGTATCCCGCGTCGGCTCAAAAGCGCAAACGCGGGCAATGAAGCAGGTCGCGGGACGACTGCGACTCGAGTTGGCGCAGTATCGCGAACTCGCAGCGTTCGCGCAATTCTCAACGGATCTCGAGCTAAACACCCTCAAGCAACTCGAACGAGGCAAGCGACTCGTTGAAGTGCTCAAACAGGAACAGTTCTCTCCACTGCAAGTTTCTCTCCAAGTCGTGTCCATCGTTGCGGCAACGTCCGGAGCGTTCGACGCCACTGCGGTTGAGGACGTACGGAAAGCCGAGCAAGAACTCCACCGGTACCTCAAAACCGAAGCTCCGGCAATTCTTAAAACCATCGAACAAACCGGCGATCTCGACGAGAAGACGAAAAAACAGCTTGAGCAGGCGATCGGGAAGTGGAAAGACCAGCGAGAGAAGTAGATGACCTCCCACCACGATATGCCCTCTCCGCTCATCCTTCGCCGACGCCTCCGTTCGATTCGCTCAACAAG
>CAZNTM010000082.1:0-2535 GCA_964576005.1 uncultured Gammaproteobacteria bacterium | reverse complement strand
CCCCGGCGCAGCTCTGTTCCGATAAGGAACATCTGCTCCGGGGCTCTTTCTTTTTTCCCATTCCTATTTTCCCAAATCGTTACGATCAAACGGATAAACAAAACAATCGGATAAAGAAACGGACAACCCTTGAACAATCCACTTTACATTATTCTGCGGCCGCGTAATAATATAAACAAGATATTTATGCCTCGGAAACGGCTCACGAGCACGAAGAAGAAACTCCTCCGTCTTGGGATCAAGACGGCGTTCGAGTTGATCGCTAACGCCTTCTTGGCAACCGCGGTCGCTCACCCCGCTGGCGGGCGATTCTACTACAAAGCTGCCATCCGACACGCGCACAAGCTCGGCTACGATCTCCAAAGCATCTACAACTGCTTCTGGAGATTAAAGCATTTTGGCTACATTGAGGAGTTCGTCGAGGGAAAGGAGGGCTACCTTGAGTTGACGAAAAAGGGGAGAGTGCGTTTTGCCCGCTACGGGCTTGCTCCGAAATTTCTCCGCCCAAAGCGTTGGGATGGCAAGTGGCGCGTGCTCATCTATGATGTGCCGGAAAAGGATCGAAAACAGCGCGATCGTTTGAAGCACCACCTCGAGGCGATTGGCTTTCTTCCGCTGCAGCAGAGTGTTTACATTTTTCCGTTTGAGTGTACGAGCGAGGTGCAAGAGGCGCTGGAGTTTTATCGGCTCGCAGGGAAAGCAGTACTCCTCCTTGCCGAGACCCTTGAAGGAGAAGATCGGCTTATTGCCGAGTGCATTGAGCGTGGGGTGCTCACCAAGGAACACGTCCGCTCGCTTTCTCGATAATCTCTCACCTTCTCGTCGTTTCAGAACTTTAAAAATAATAAAAACAATACTTTATATTATTCTGCGGCCGCGTAATAATATAAAGTGATTGTTTTGGAAATTTTTTCCTTGCCCCTTCTTTTTTGTGATTACCTTGCCCAACGGACATCGGTTTGAATATATGGTGGCCAGCGGAGCGCTTGCGTTTGACGGGCGCGGTTGGCTGTGGGAGTGGCCGCTGCGGTGGGTGGGGTTGCTTAACCCAAAATTGTTTACCATTGTCGCCAAGACGGTGACGAGAAAGCCGCGAGCGGGAAATTTGCGCTGGCGCAATCCGTTTGGGTGTGTACGCCTACTCGACGGCGGCGCAGTCAATGCGGTGGGGCTTACGAATCCCGGCATTGCCTGGTGGCTTCGGGTTGCAGCCCCGCGCGCGAAGCGGCTGGGCTATACGATGATTGGCTCGATCACGAGTGATACGGTGGAGGAGCTTGTAGACATGGCGCGGATGATGAATGATGCTTCGATGGTGGCGTTGGAGTTTAACGCGTCGTGTCCGAACACGAACTCCGAGCTCATGCGCAATGGAGAGCTCGTCATTGAAGCATGCAAGCGCGTGCGCGAGGTCTCAAAGTATCCGCTCCTGCTTAAACTTTCCGTGGTGCACGACTATACGCGCATCGCCCGCGCGACTGAAGGGATTGTTGAGGCAATTGCGATCAACTCCGTGCCCTGGAGCGTCGCCTTTCCGATGAAGAAAAGTCCGCTTACCCATTTGGACGGTGGAGCGATTTCCGGGAGAATCGCTCAAGCGTGGACCTGGAAGATGCTCGAGGCCTTGACAAAGGCGACAAAAACGCCCATCATCGGGCCGAGCGTATGGGAGTATGCGGACATTGAAAAACTACGAAAACTCGGAGCCAAGGCCATCAGCTTTGGCGCGGTGTTCCTGCGGTATCCGTGGAGACCGACGGTGTTTGTGAGACGAGATAAGGTAGCCCCTCGATTCGGCTCGGGGGATTAATGAGTGAAGGGAGATCATTTGTGAGCACACGGAATTTCATGGAGATGCTTCGGGCAAGATGGGCAGAAGGGAAGTTTCTGTGCGTGGGGCTGGATCCGAGGTTCGACCAACTGCCAGTGTTCTCTAGACTACCCGTGGATCAGGAGGAAGCGAGGAGGGGGTTTCTCACGGGGATCATCCAAGCGACGCGCGATGTTGCGGCGGCGTACAAGCCCAACCCCGCCTTCTACCTCGGAAGCGGTCTGCTGCCATGGACGATTCACGAGATCCATCAACTGGCTCCAGAGGTACCCGTCATCCTCGATGCGAAGGTCGGGGACATCGGAGACACGAACGAGGCGTACGCAGCCCACTTTTTCGACGAACTTGGGCTCGACGCGATCACCGTCAGCCCGTACGTCGGCGGCGCGGCGCTTCGGCCGCTGCTCGATCGAGCGGACAAGGGGGTGTTCGCGCTCTGCGTGACCTCCAACGAGGGGGCAGGGGAGTTCCAAGATCTCCTCGTAGAAGACGAGACGCTCTTCCTCAAGGTCGCCCGTCGCGTGGTCGAAGCGTGGAATGCGAAGGGCAATTGCGGCCTCGTCGTGGGCGCGACCGTGCCCGGGAAGATCTTGATGGTTCGGCGGGTTGTTCCCGGTCTTCCCTTCCTCATTCCGGGGGTTGGAGTTCAGGGAGGGGCGCTACGGGGAGCCGTTCAGGCTGCGCGCGATACGTCGCGGCGGGGG
>CAZNTM010000081.1:0-2607 GCA_964576005.1 uncultured Gammaproteobacteria bacterium | reverse complement strand
TGCACTGACGAGCTTGTCAACATCACCCCTTGTATTATAAATCCAAAAGCTGGCGCGGGCAGTTGCGGAAAGGCCAAAGCGTTGATGGAGCGGCATGGCGCAGTGGTGCCCAGAGCGGATGGCAATGCCGTCGCGATCGAGGATTGTTGCAAGGTCGTGCGGGTGGATGCCGTCCACGGTAAAAGAGATCACTCCACCGCAGGCGAGATCCCTCGACTCGCCTACGGCTCGCTCGGGATGACGGTTAGGGAGAATATTGACTCCAGGGATGCCTCTTAGTTTTTGTAGTGCGTAGTCGGTGAGTTCAGTAATGTGACGGTGAACGTTTTTCATGCCGATCTCTTGGAGATATTCAACCGCGGCACCAAGCCCAATGGCACCGGCAATGTTTGGGGTGCCGGCTTCGAATTTGTAAGGAGTGTCATTCCAAGTTGTATGGATTTCGGTAGCCCTTCGACTCGCCTCGGCTCGCTCAGGGAATTCGTATATTCGTTTAAATTCGTAATTCGTAGGAGAAAACCTTACGGTTTTCACCATGTCGCCGCCGTAGAGAAATGGGTCCATCTTTTCGAGAAGTTCTTTTTTTGCCCAGAGCACGCCAATGCCGGTTGGACCGCCGATTTTATGTCCGGAGAAGACAAAAAAGTCGCAATCAAGTTTTTTGACGTTAATCGGCATGTGCGCAACACTTTGGGCGCCGTCAACGAGGATGAGGGCACCATGACGATGGGCCCAGCGGGCGAGTTTTTCAACGGGGTTGATGGTGCCCAAGACGTTGGACATGTGGGAGACGGCGAGTAATTGGTAATTAGTAATTGGTAATTTTTTGAGATTGAGTCGGCCGGTGTCTGTGACCGGAATGACAGCGAGTCGGGCATTCTTCTCCTCTGCAAGCCATTGCCACGGCAGGAGATTGCTATGGTGCTCCATCTCTGTGATGACGACGGTGTCTGCGCGTTTGATGTTTTGCACCCCCCATGTGCGCGCAACGAGGTTAATAGCTTCGGTGGCATTGCGTGTAAAGACAATTTCCGCGGAGTCTGCGCCAATAAAGTCTGCGATTGTCTGCCTTGACTTCTCATACTGATTGGTCGCCTCTTCCGAAAGCGTATGCACCCCACGATGGATATTTGCGTTTGTGGTTTTGTAATATTGTTCGAGCCTGTCGAGAACTTCTTTCGGCTTTTGCGTGGTTGAGGCGTTATCGAGATACACCAAAGGACGACCGTGGATGCGGCGGTTCAAGATTGGAAAGTCCTTCTGGATTTTTTTGGTGTTCAGCATACCGAAAATCGAACTTTACATTATTCCGCTCGAGCGGAATAATGTAAAGTGGTCTTTTTAGGGGAAAGGACTGGATGAATGGCGCGTTTAAGTTTTTTTTGAAACGAGGTTCGCACTTTGGCGTTGGTGATTTTTTTTAGGTCTGATTGAAGGAACGCCCAGATGAGCAGTTGCCGGGCATCGTGGTCGCTGACGCCGCGGCTTTGAAGGTAGAAAAGTGCGTTTTCATCAAGTGGGCCGGTGGTGGCGGCGTGCGAGGCTTTGACGTCGTTTTCGTCAATCTCAAGCACCGGCTTGGTTTTTGCGCGGGCATTTGGCGAGAGCAGTAGCGCGCGAGTTTCCAGACGTGTGATACTTCCTTTTGCCCCTTTTTGAATGGCGATGAGCGCTTCGCCATCGCGAACTGCGTGCCCCGAGAGCACGGACTTGAGATAGATTTCAGAGGTCGTGTTTGGCGCTAAGTGCCGAATATGAATTGGCGCCATGATCTGCTCGCTGTCGTTACCAATCGTAAATCCAATCAGTCGCAGCGACGTGTTGGGTGTGCCGAGAACAATATCAAGCGGCTCGGCAGCAGCGTCGATGATCATGGCGATTTCCTTCACTTCATTTCTCATACCCCAGTGTCGGTATGCGCAATGCGAAAGTCCTCGCCATTCCAGTACCGTTTATTCTCAATCCCGTTACTCTGGCGCGATAGGGCCGTCTGTCAGCTCGCAAAATACGGAGTTCTCCCAGAATGCGTGCAAGGATGGAGCGAGCCCAGTACTGTTTGACGACCCCGACCGCAATCGGGGGAGGAGTTACGCACGAGCGTGCTCCGACCACGATCGGAGCCCATCCTTGCCGCATTCGTTGAGAACGCAGTCTTTTGGCGACGGCAGACGGCCCTAGCGCGCGCATATTACCCCACTGCCCCTTCCATCTCCATCTCCACCAAACGATTGAGTTCCACTGCATACTCCATAGGCAGGGTCTTCACAATCGGTTCCATGAAGCCGTGGACAATGAGCGAGCGCGCTTGTTCTTCCGAAAGCCCGCGACTTTGAAGATAGAAGAGCTGCTCCTGCTCGATTTTTGCCACGGTAGCCTCATGTTCGATGCGCGCGGTGTTTTCCTCTACATCCATGGTGGGGTAGGTGTCGGAGCGCGATTGTTCATCGAGGATGAGCGCGTCGCAGACGACGTGGGACTTTGCTCCAGCCGAAATCGGGGTGACTTTCACGAGTCCACGGTAGCTCGTCCTGCCGCCGCCAAATGAGAGTGATTTTGAGATGATGCGCGAGGTGGTATTTGGCGCCATATGCACGACTTTGCCACCGG
>CAZNTM010000080.1:1222-2638 GCA_964576005.1 uncultured Gammaproteobacteria bacterium | reverse complement strand
TACGAAAGTGAATCGGGCGGTGAAAATAATCCGCCGAGCTTTAGGGTGCCCCGGAGCCGAACCCCTCCGATCGCGATCGGAGGGCGAAGGTCACGTCTGACCGAGAGGCGGATTACCCTTTCTCTCAAAATCGCTTGTTTACATTATTACGCGGCCGCGTAATAATGTAAAGTAGTATGATCGTGAACTAACGCATTACCAACAATGAGTTACCGACGATCGATTTCAATCATTTTTCACAAACAATCGCGTGGCGCGAAGCCAGAGGACAAGCGCCTTGTGCCACGGGAGCACGGAGTTCCAGTAGGCAAGATCAATGAGACGACGGAGCACCCAACCGATAAACCCCTCAATGACGAGGCCGGAACTTGAGACAAAAAACGCGTACTTTCCGCCTGCGGGGATGACATACCCCTCGAAGCGAGCGCAGTATGGTTTGGTGGGTCGCCTTGCGAGCGTCCGGAGGATATGGTCGGTAACGTATTTGCCTTGCTGAATCGCAAGGCTCGCGGTCTGCGGCAACGGTTTGCCGCTGTTATCAACCGCGCAGGCAATGTCTCCAATGGCATAGACATCGCGAAACCCGGCGACCCGAAGATACCGGTCGGTGCTCAACCGGCCCTTCGGCCCGCAAATCTGCTTTGTAGTCCCCGGCAGCGGACACGCGCGCACCCCGGCAGTCCAGAGCACGAACTTTGTCTGGATCTCTTCTCCAGAAGAAAGCTCGACCTCATCCTTTCCAACGCGCTTGACGAATGAATCAAGTCGCACCTCGACATCAAGGCGCTCGAGTCGCCGACGAACCCGCAGCGCGAGCGAACTATCTAACCCCGGCAGCAACTGTGGACACCCCTCGATAATGAGCACGTGACCGGAGCGTTCGCTCGTTCGAGCAAGATGCCGCAAGTAGCACGCAAGCTCTCCTGCGGTCTCCACCCCGGTAAATCCGCCGCCGCTCACAACGAGGTTCACCGGGCCATTTTTCGCAGAAAACTCCGCAACGAGCGCATTGCGAAACCGCGTGGCATCCTCGAAGGTTTTAAACGGCCAGGCAAACTCCCGCGCGCCCGGCACACCAAAATACTCGCTCGTGGAACCAAGTGCGACAACTAAAATGTCGTAGGACAATTCTCCGCTATCAAGATAGACAAGGCGCTCGGTCCCATCCCAGTATTTTACATGGGCTTGCTGGAAGCGAATCCAAGGGGATGCGAGCACATCACCCAACAGAATCGCTGCTGTGGCGCGCACCGCAGCAGGACTCACGCCCTCGCGCAACGTGCAGAGCACTTCGTAGAGCGAGGGATGATAAAGCTGATAAGACTTTGCGTCAACAACCGTGATCTCGAGTTGCTTTGATCCTGATCGCAATGCTAACGCGCGAGCGCAGGCAACCCCGGCAAACCCGCCACCCAA
>CAZNTM010000080.1:0-1122 GCA_964576005.1 uncultured Gammaproteobacteria bacterium | reverse complement strand
GCAAACACGCCGTCCACGTTCGTCCGCATCATTGGATCCACCTCGATCCAGCCGAGATTATCAAGGGCAACGCCGAGGCGCTTCGCAAGCTCGGTGTTTGGCTCGGCCCCGATTTCAACAAACAATCCGCCCAGCGCGAGTTCAGTCGAACCATTGTAGGGCTTTGAGAGAATCACCTTCTCGAGCTGCTTTTCCCCCACGAGCGCTTTCACTTCAGTTTCATACACGACCTCAACATTCGCCTTCTTTTTCATCTGTTCAAGGTTGATCGGCTCTGCGCGCAGCGCGTTTTTGCGGACAAAAATGTACACCTTGCTCGCATAAAGCGAGGCGAGATTGGCGCCTTTAACCGCGGCATCTCCACCGCCAACAATGCCGACGACTTTGTCTTTATACAGCGGCGCATCGCACGTCGCGCAATAGCTCACTCCATGGCCGGTGAGCTCCTTTTCTTTTGGCAGTCCGAGCCTGCGGCGCTTCGAGCCCATCGCAAAAATAATGGTCTTTGCCGTAAGCGAGGTTGAATCCGAAAGTGTGGCGGTAAAGCAATGCCCGTTCTTTTCAATCGCCGTGACTTCACCGTCAACCAACGTCACGGCGAGCTTCTTGTTCTGCTCTTCCATGACCTGCATCAACTCAAACCCATCAATGGAGAGAATGCCCGGATAGTTCTCAATGGTCGAGGCAATCGCCGTCTCTCCTCCCGGCTCTTTCCCCCGGACAACCGCGGTGGCCATGAGATAGCGCGCGCTATAAAGCCCAGCCGATAGCCCGGCAGCACCGCCGCCAATCACTAAGGTGTCATAGACTTCGTTGGACATACTACTGCAAAATCACTGAACGAATTCGCCCAAATCACGCACAAATATTCGCTCAGTTATTCGTGATATTCGCTTAGTGATCTGTACCCACCCCGAGGGCCTTTTCGAGCTTCGGCTTATCAAACCCAATGATCATCTCTTCCTTTCCGTTCCCGGAGACGATAATAACCGGCACGCCCATTTGGCCGGACTTCTGGATCATCTCATCAGCCCAGGCGTTGTTCGCTGCGACATCCCGCTCTTCGTACTCAACATTGTGCTCCTGAAAGAGCGCTTTCGCCATCTTGCAAAACCCGCAGGT
>CAZNTM010000079.1:0-2677 GCA_964576005.1 uncultured Gammaproteobacteria bacterium | reverse complement strand
CGCCAGCTTTTGGATTTATAATACAAGGGGTGATGTTGACAAGCTCGTCAGTGCAATCAGCAAAGCGCAACGGATCTTCAACGGCAAAGCCCCTACGAATTACGAATGCAAACGAATCTACGAATAGTGACAATGTTCACGAACGGACACATTCGTATATTCGTGTAAATTCGTAATTCGTAGGAGCCGCTTATGGAAGACTCACTCTACAGAGAAGTTCTCTTGGACCACTACTGGAACCCACGCAACCATGGCACACTCCCCCATCCCGACGCCTCGGCCGAAGAAGACAATCCGCTGTGTGGTGATCGCGTGCGGCTTGATCTCGCTTTTTCGAATGAAAAAATCTCGGATGTCCGTTTCACAGGAACCGGCTGCGCAATCTCACAAGCGGCAACGTCAATGCTCACGGAGAACCTCGCTGGCATGAAAACTGCGGATGCGAAAAAATTGACCGAAAAAGAAATGCTCAACATCCTCAGCGTCAACATCTCACCGGCCCGACTTAAATGCGCACTGTTGGGATGGAAGGCGTTACAACGAGCAATCTCGCAACACCATATTCCCTAAGTGGGGCGAAGAAGGGCTTCAAAATTTGACAGCTCTTATTATCTGGAGATATGCTGTAAAGGTATGAAAGAATTTTTTCCAAGAATTACTGTAGATCCTAATGTACAGTTCGGAAAACCGATCATTGCCGGAACTCGTGTGCCGGTGGAGGTCATCGTCGGTCACATTGCCGCCGGCGACGCCATTGAAGAAGTCATGAAGGAATATAATCTTCAGCGCGATGATGTGCTCGCTGCGCTGCGGTATGCCTCGAAGGTTGTCTCCGAAGAAATCCTCGCGACTGCATGACCGGTTTTCTCATTGACGAAAATTTACCGCGCGCCGTCGGGAACATTTTTGAGGCGCGCGGTTTTTTGGTTGAATACGTCACAGCCATACCAGAAATTCATCGAGCGCCTGATGAACTGATCTTTGAGTACGCGGCAGAAAACCAATTCATTGTTGTTACTCGAGACCTCGGCTTTACAAACCCATTTCGCTTCGAACTCGATCGAGTACCCGGGATTATGGTTTTACGTTTTCCCAACAGTATTCGAATCGCATCGCTCTGCAGTCTGGTCGCTAGACTCATTGCGGGGCTTGCAGCAAAAGACTTCCACGGGATCATGCTCGTCGAGCCCGCCCTCATGCGAAGAAGAACTCTATGATGCCCACAAAAGAAAAAATCCTAGAAAAACTAGCCGAAATCATGGACCCTGAACTCAACTACAACATCGTGGACTTAGGGCTTGTCTACCGTGTCGAACCAAAAGAGGACGGCACCGTTGAAATTGACCTCACGCTTACCTCGCCCGGCTGCCCGCTGGCGCCAGTGATCTACGGTGACGTGATGGAAAAAGTAAGCAAACTTCCCGGCATCAAAGACGTCCAAGTCAACATCATCTGGGACCCGCCGTGGAGTATCGAGCGCGTCAAACCAGAGATCCGCGAGGAGTTGGGGATCTCGCATTGAAATATAGCGCGTCTCTGTGCTATACATTAAAGTAGTCTAATCTCTTTATCCCCAACTACACGTATGTTCCAAAAATTCACCGTTTCCGCGACATTGCTCGGTTTTCTCCTCATGCCTCTGGCAACGACTGCGGGCGTAAAGACCGCGTTTCTCTTTCAACCCGTCAAAGCGCTTGCGCAAGAGGGTGAAGAGGACCTCGGACCGCAGGACTGCGTGCCTTTACAGGAACTCCAAGGAGAGACGCAGATGCGCAACGATCAGCTCGGCGAGCTTAAGCGGCTGCTGAAGGTCAAGAACGCACCAATCGCAGAACTCGAACAATTAAAGACGATCAACGCGACAGTCCAAAAACAGCAACAAACGCTCAAGGAACTGAAGGGGAAGCGCTGCATCGAGCGCGACCTCCTTGACGAGCTCCGGGAAGAAAACTTCTGGGATCAGATTAACTCGATCCGCCGCCGCATCGAGCTCCCCCGTGAGCTCAAACAGATTAGCAAAGATTTGCGCGAGCTCGAGAAAATCAGCAATCGGAAGGCTCTTGCCAAGCTATTCCCGGAGCTTGGCGGGAATCTCGAAACGCTCAAAACCCAGATTGCGCAGCGCAAGGATATTGTTGCGCAGGTCACCGCGGCGCTTGCGAAAGGCGGAGAGGCAGAAGAAGACGTGGACGAGCTCATGCAGACCTTCTGGGAAGGCGGACACCCCGGCGAGATCCTTGGAGTGCTCCACGGCATGACCGACGAATTTGGACGTGGGTGGCGACAACTGCCGGATGATGAAATTCGGGAGGCGATTAAAGCGATCATCGCGCCAATCACCACCGCGATTAACGAAGGTGAGTGGCGCGACGCACGCGAACTCGCCCAAGAAATCGGGCCGGTGCTCGAGCGGATCATGCGCAAGGTGGGATCGGCGCTGCGCTCAAAGCGTGGCCGCAGCGACGTCATGAAACGCCTTGAAGAGCTTGAACAAAAACTTGAAGCGAAATTCGGCAAGGAAGAAGAAAAATCAGAACCAAACGAAGGAGGGAACGAATAATCAACGGTAGCTCGGCGGTTCTTCCGCAATACCGGCGCGATGATTGAGCCACCGTGAGAGCGCATAGTACAGCGAAGAAAGGCGATTGAGATAGGCGAGGAGGTTGGGTGGAGCAGA
>CAZNTM010000078.1:0-2767 GCA_964576005.1 uncultured Gammaproteobacteria bacterium | reverse complement strand
TTTTTCAAAAACAATTCACTCTTCACGAATTACTAATTACCAGTTACTAGTTACCGATCCCCACTCACTTGTATGTCCCTCACCCTCCATACCTTAACGCATCCCAAGGGCGCAAAGCGCAAACGCAAGGTCGTGGGCCGCGGCAATGCCGCGGGAGGAGGGACCTATGCGGGCCGAGGCAGTAAAGGCCAGAAGGCGCGCAGCGGAGGTCGAAAGGGTCTCAAGCGCAAGGGGTTGCGGATGCTCTTGCTGCGCATTCCGAAACGGCGCGGGTTTGCTCGGCCCCGTCTTAAGCGTGGCGTCGTGAATCTCGGGAGCATTGAGCCGCGGGCAACGGACGGGATGACCATTGATCGCGCAGTGCTCCTCTCGTGGGGGCTCGTGAGCAAGCGCAGGCGTTCGGCAGCGAAGGTTTTGGGCGACGGGACGTGGACGAGAAAAGGGGTTCACTTCCGGGGGCTTGATTTTTCGGCCGCAGCAAAGGCAAAAGTGGAGGCCACCGGGGGGAACGTCGAAATATGAAGACGCTGCGCGCCATCTGGCAACTCCGTGATCTTCGCCGCGCGATCCTCTACGTCATTGGGATGCTCGTCATCTTTCGAGCTGCCGCGCACGTGCCAATTCCGGGTGTGGATGCGGAAAACCTCCAGCGTTTCTTTTCCTCAAATCAGCTCTTGGGGTTACTCAACCTTTTTTCCGGCGGCGGACTCGAGCAGTTTTCGGTCGTGAGCTTAGGCATCGCTCCGTACATCACCGCTTCGATCATCTTCCAACTGCTCGCAATGATTATCCCACAGCTGGAGGCGCTTCAGAAAGAAGGGGAGATGGGCATGCGGCGCATCAACCAGTACACGAGGCTTGCGACGGTGCCGCTCGCAGCCCTTCAGGCCTACGGGTTTTTGACATTGCTTTCACGATCGCCAACGCCGATTCTCACCAATCCGACTGCGCTTACCACGCTCTTTATCATCTTCGTCATGACCGTCGGCACGGTGTTTCTCATGTGGGTTGGCGAACTTGTAAGCGAAAAGCATGTGGGAAACGGTATTAGTCTGCTTATTTTTGCCGGCATCATCAGCGGGTTCCCGCAAGGGCTCCAGCAGCTCTTCCTCACCTTTGACAGCGCAAAGCTCTTCACGTTGCTCGCGTTTGTGTTTATCGGTCTTATCACGATTGCCGGAGTGGTCTACATCACGGAAGCGCAACGGAACATCCCGGTCTCCTACGCGAGGCAAGTTCGCGGCAACCGGCTCTATGGCGGAGTGAATACCCATCTGCCGCTTCGCGTCACGCAGGCGGGAGTGATTCCGATCATCTTTGCCATCTCCATTCTCCTGTTCCCGCCGACCATCGCGCAGTTCTTCCTGGCCTCGAAGTTTCCTCTTGTGCGCTCAATCGCTTCCGGGACTTCATCGCTTTTTCAGAATCAATTGCTCTACGGGGCGCTCTACTTCATCCTCGTCGTTGCGTTCACCTACTTCTATACCGCAATTATCTTCCAAGCCGATAAGATTGCCGAGAATCTTCAGAAGCAAGGAGGTTTTCTTCCCGGCATCCGTCCGGGCCGGCCGACCGCGCAGTACCTCGCCTATACGGTCAACCGCGTCATCCTCGTCGGGGCGTTGTTCTTGGGCGCCATTGCGGTGCTTCCTATTCTCGTGCAGAGCGCAACGCGTATTCAGGCGTTTACCGTTGGCGGGACGAGCCTGCTCATTGTGGTCTCTGTGGTCATCGAGAGCATGAAACAGATTCAAGCCCAGCTCGTCATGCGAGAGTACGAAGGATTCTAAGCCCTTGGGGCAAGACCAAATTCTAAAGTTCAAATGTCAAATATTGGGTGATTTGGATTTTGGATTTGATTTTGCATTTGAGCTTTGACATTCTGGTTTTGCTAGCAGTATGACACCAATCACTCTCGTCATCTTGGGTCCGCCCGGTTCTGGAAAGGGTACCCAAGGGAAGAAGCTTGCAACATATTTTCATCTTGCCTATGTGGCGAGCGGCGATCTCGTGCGCGCGGCAGCGCATCGCGGAGATGTCGAGCCGTCGAATCGTTTCTACGCCCTTGTCCGTGAACGGATGCTCAAAGGCAGGCCGCAGCCGGATGATGTCATCATGACGATCCTGCGCGATCACCTCAAGACCCTCGATCTCTCGCAGGGGGTCATTTTTGATTCTTTTCCCATTTCGTTGGGGCAGGCGCAGCAGTTTTCAACCCTGCTTGCGGAATTCCATCTTGGTATTCCGTGGGTGTTCTACCTTGTCATTGATGAGTGGGAGTCCATGAAGCGTTTGGCCGTGCGGAAGTTCTGTCTCAAGTGCGGCAGCGCCTACGGTCCACAGCACGTCGAGCATAAGCAGGGGAAATGCTCGGTAGACGGGGAGCAGCTCATCACTCGTTCGGATGATCGTTTCCACGTCGTGGTGCGTCGGATGGCAGAGTACCGGGACCGGATGGCGATTCTGCGGCGGTACTACGCAAAGAAGCGGACTCTCGTTGAGATTGACGGGACGAAGAGCATCGAAGCCGTTTTTGCGCAAATCCTCGCTGAATTAAAAAAGCGGCAGGGAAAGGGGATAAAGGGGCGGTAAAGAGCTTTGTGCGCATTGAAAAAAAAGATCCCGCCGCAATCGCGGTGATGCGCGAGGCAGGCCATTACCTCGCGCGAATTGTTTCTGAACTTACCGCGATGCTCCAGCCCGGGGTGCGTACCAGCGACCTTGAGGCATACGCACGAGGGCGTCTGGAGGAACTTGATGCAGATGC
>CAZNTM010000077.1:0-2770 GCA_964576005.1 uncultured Gammaproteobacteria bacterium | reverse complement strand
AACATTGACTATAAGTCCAGGAATATGCAGAAAATCTTTTTGATCGAGCGTTGATAAGGTCGCTTGGTGTACCAGCGCGGTTGCGGCAATCGCGGCGTCCGCAAAAGCGATCGGTTGCGTTCGCTCTCGCGCGATTTTACCAGCGAGCTCGGCAGTATCGTAGGTGTACGGCAGAATCTCTAACGGCGCGATCGTTGCAAGGAGCGCCTCTTCCTTTTTTGCTTCGCGCGTGCTCCGGCCTTCGTACAGCTCCTGGACCGTGAGAACCGAAATTGCGAGTTCCTCAACCGGGACGCGAGAGGCAAGCCGCATGAGTGATGACTCTTTCCGGCCGGCGCTGCGGAGATGATCCACAATAACACTGGTATCGAGCACTACCATGCGCGTCTACGCCGTCGCGCGGCGACGATTTCCAAGCGCTGCTTCCGCTGATGGCCGTGGTCGCGCTCATGGCCCCACGCTCCCCGCGTCATCCCAAGAACCCGCAGGTACGGCCCCCCGATCTGTGGGAATCTACCGCGGAGAGTCCGAATTGGTTTAAGATAAATCATCCCGTCTCCGGCGACAATGTTGAGAGGACTACCAGAGTCAATGCCGAACTGCACCCGCAATTTCTTGGGAATCACTACCTGTCCCTTCGTATTTGGGGTCGCAATCACTCCGATGTTCATATAAGTAATACTTTACTACTTCAGAGAATTTTGTCAAGTCTTTGGAAGGAGACGACGGGCGCGAATGTTTTCTCTGGTGAGTGTTCGTGTAATGCTCACGGCTGCGTGAGGTGTTTGTGCTTCTCTTTCTCCTGAAGAAAAGCACTCCAGAGGTCACGGTTCGCGTTCCATCCTTTCATGTTCTGAACGAACGCCTGCGAGATGCGCTCGAGTTCCGGGGTGATGATCTTGCGCTTGCGAAGGGATGAGGCAATCTCTGTCTGCGTCGCAAGATACCGGAGGATCACGCCGTGTTCCACCGCCCAGTCTGTCGCGACGTCCGGATTGATAACAACGACCGAGCAGACCGCAACGGGCAGTGCGCCAGTCCTCTGAAGGTACTCGAGGAACCGTTCTTTCATTTCCCCGTGCACGAACGCATCATCAAAGAGCACGACGCGCTCGCCCGGCCGCAGGACCCCGTCAATGAGCCGATTCTGGCTGTACGGCTTTGCTTCTTTCCGAATCCAACAAAACCGACGACGAAGCGTATACGCCACCGCGGCGGCAAGCGGCGCTCCGGGGGTGAGCCCGCCGGCAACGACATCGAAGTCAAGATCACGCACGAGTGCGACGAGCTCACGAGTGAGCACGCGCCACGATTCAGGCCAAAACATCATGGGCACGGTGTCGCAAAACAATGGCACGACCGTGCCGTCATTGCGGGTGATTGGCCCAATGTGCACTGGCAGCGGATTGATCGAGAGGTAGGCTCTGCGGAAGGCTTCGGTCATACCCTGTTGCCCCGAAATGATTTTAAAATTTTGATGTCGTCCTTGCGTAGGTCTTTCTCTTTGGAGTCATCCGGAGTTTCAACTAAACAATCTACGTGCCGAAGTTTTGGATGAGTGAGCAACGCTCGAAACCCCTCAAGCCCTATCTTACCCTTGCCAATATGTTCGTGACGATCTTTGTGGCTCCCAAACTCGACCATCGAATCATTCACGTGCAGGCAGATGAGGCGATCGGCGCCAATAGTTGCATCGAATTTTTTTACGGTCTCATTCACTGCTTGCCGGGTGCGAAGATCATAGCCGCTTGCAAAGACATGTTGGGTATCGAGACAGATTCCGATGCGTTTTTCGGTAGCCCCTCGACTTCGCTCGGGGACTAATTTCTTTTCTATTGCCTCGATGATAGTGGCAACATCTTCGAAGACGCTCCCAATCACAAGTCCAGCGCCGGCAGAGACTTCGATGAGAAATTGAGTGCCGCCTTGATAGCCGTCGAGGATTTTGGAAATCGCGGCGGTGACTAATTTGATTGCCTTGGTTTTAGCAGCGTGATCATCACGGCTAAGGTTCGACCTTTTCACCGTCAAGGTCGAACCTTGAACGTTGTGACGAGCAACATCTGCGGCAGACCCCAAATGCGTCATCATGGCAGTGACCCCGAGCCGACTGCCGCGCTCGAGTTCACCTCGAAGCGCCGAGATGGACCCGTAGTAAATCCGGTTGTTGGTGGAGGCGAGATTAATAAAATACGGCGCATGGATGTACGCCGCTTTTTGCTTGTGTCGTTTCATGTTTGCCTTAAATTCCGCAACCTCTTTGTCCGAGAGCTCCGGCGCTTTGCCCCCCTGCGGACTTCGAGAAAAAAACTGAAAAACTTCGCCGCCAATGGCTGCAGAGTTGGCTGGAGCGTTGCTCACTCCTCCGGCAGCGGACACGTGCGCTCCGATAAACATAAAACCCTAAATCCTAAACTCTAAATCCAAAACAAATCCAAAATTCCAATGCTGAAATTACAAACGCTCTCTTACTATACCACGCGCGAGCGGTTGACTGGCCAGATGCGAGCGCGTATCGCGGAGGGCGTGAGAAAAGTGCCGCGAGCGCCGGCACTTGCTCTACGCCGGAGCGCTAAGCGCGAGCGCTGGCCAGTCCCGCCTCGCGCGTACCTACTTTCCCTTTGAGCCATGCAAGCACTTTTGCATTCCGCAATCGGGCGCGGACTTCTTCCCGAACGTGCTCCCGATCAAGCATTTCCATAATCTCCGTGTTTTTTTCGTACACTTTCTTCGCGCTTGCAATGTCGCGCTCAACCTCTTCGTCCGAGAC
>CAZNTM010000076.1:0-2822 GCA_964576005.1 uncultured Gammaproteobacteria bacterium | reverse complement strand
GTGCTCGACCGTTTGCGTAAATTCATCCTTTATTTCCTCGGACTGCTCGCGGGAGCTTCTTTTCTTTTTGTCTTTCTTCCCACGCCGACCGCAGAGCCCTCACGGGTGACCTACGGGGTCACCTACGTGCCCTCTCACGCACGCTACCTTGGGCTTGATTCCCGGCAGACCTACCTTGCGATCCTTGACGACCTTCGGGTACCTGAAGTGCGGCTCGCGGCCTTCTGGAACGAGATTGAACCGCAAGAGGGGGTGTGGGAATTCCGCGAGCTTGACTGGCTCCTTGAAGAGGCAAGAAAGCGCGGCGTGCGAGTGATGCTTGCCATTGGCCGAAAGCTCCCCCGTTGGCCAGAATGCCGGGTGCCACAGTGGGCAGCAGCGCTTGGGGCAGGGGATATGGAACAGGCGATCCTCGCGATGCTCCGGGAGACTGTGCTTCGCTACCGTAGCCATCCTGCGGTTGCGTCCTGGCAAGTGGAGAATGAGCCGTTGTTCTCGTTCGGGAACTGCCCGGCGCCGTCGCTTCGTTTCTATGATCAGGAGGTTTCACTCGTGCGTCGCCTTGATCCTTCACGGCCGATTGTCGCAACCGACAGCGGTGAGCTGTCTGGCTGGGTTTCCTTAGCGCGTCGCGCTGATCTGCTCGGTGTTTCCCTGTACCAAATGACATGGAATCCGATCATCGGCTACTTCTCGTATCCGCTGCCGCCTTCGTACTACGCGCGCAAGGCGTGGATCGTCAAAACGGTGACGGGCAGACCCACCATACTCTCTGAACTGCAGACGGAGCCGTGGCTGCCGGATAAATCTATCCACGAGCTCTCCTACGATGAGCTGGAGAAATCGTTTACGCTTGAGCGTTTCAGGAAGAACATCGCGTTTGCCAGAAAAGCCGGGTTTTCTCTCCAGTATCTCTGGGGGGTTGAGTGGTGGGCGTGGGCCGCAGCGAACGGACATCCGGAATTTTGGGAAGAGGCGCGCCGTGTGCTACACTAGGCCTATGGATTATACCGGGATTATTCTTTTGCGCATCATGGTGGCGGCGGTGCTTGGGGCCGTTATTGGCTATGAGCGGGAGCATCTCGGCAAGGAAGCCGGGGTGCGGACCCACATGCTCGTGACGGTAGGCAGTGCGCTGTTTACTTTGCTGTCGCTCTACGGCTTTAACGGTTCGCACGCTGCGTTCGATCCTTCGCGTATCGCTTCTCAAATTGTTATTGGCATCGGATTTATCAGCGGCGGGGTGCTCATTCACCAAGAGCGCCGCGTGCAGGGACTGACCACTGCGGCAGAACTCTGGGTGGCGGCAGCCATTGGCATGGCAGTTGGGGTGGGGTGGTATCCCGTTGCTATTTTCACGACATTTTTTGTTTTTCTTGTGCTCGCGGCGTTCACGTTTTTTCACCTTTCCGACGAGCCGAAATACCAATCAAAACGGAAAGTGGCCAGTTGACGTTCCCTGCTGCTCCTTGTTAGGGTCTTGGGGATATGGCGCTCCCTCGGCCGGTTTTTGTTTCTCTCGCACTGCTTGTTTTCCTCGTTGCCATCGGGGTGAGCATCATCGTTTATCAAGGGAAATGGCGCACTCCAGTCGTTGCCCCGACGTTTCATAGCCGTGGGCCGCTCAATGCGCTTGTGGTGGTCACCTTGTACGGGGATCCCGGCAACCCGATTTCGATGGAAGCCTATCGGATGATTCGTCGCCTTCGCGACACGTTTCCGCTCGACCTTCGATTGGAGTACCGGCACCTCTTGGGATCTTCGTTGCTCAATCGCCAAACGTTGCGAGCCCGGGAACTGGAATGCGCGAGCCGGTTTGGCAAGTTCTGGACCTCCCTTGATCTCTCGCTGCAATTCAGTGATATTCAATGGCCAGCAGCAGAAGCCGTGGCGAAAAAGCTTGATATTGAGGCAGAGGATTTCGTGTCCTGCCTGAATGACAAAGCGGTGGCTGGTGCCATCGCAGCGGATAGCCGCGACGCACACGCTCGCGGGATCCGAACAGCTCCGGCGGTCCTTCTTGATGGCAAGCGTTTTGATGGTTCATTGGAATTTCCAACCCTCTGGCGACTTGTCACGGAAAAGCTTTCCGCGCAGCAGACCACGCGGTATGTCCCGAGGATGAGCGCCGAGGATCTCTGGGAACGCCTCAACAGCAATGAGCCTCCGGCGCTCCTTGATGCGCGAGCCGCACCGGAGTACGAGCGGTCGCACCCTCGTGGCGCCATTGCTCTGCCGGCGTTGACGAGTGTTGCTGATTCTTCTACCCTTGAAGCGCTCGTCCGCCCGTGGAAGACGACCCCGCTGCTGGTCGTCATTGTTGAAAAACAGCTTGGCGATGAGCTTTTCAGCAAATTGCGTTCCCTTGGGGTTTCGGTGATGCGTTTTGATGATATGGATCGCGTCGAAACCATGGCGTCATTCCCATTAAAGCGGGAGCGCTCGCCAGCGCGATAACGCTGTGCTATAGTGCTCAAACTTAATCACTTATTTTTCATACCGTCTTATGACTGAATCACAAGGTTCTGGCTGGTTGCCACCGAAAACCACTTTTGTCGCCGGGCTTGTTTTTGGCGTGTTGCTTGTCGGCACGATCGGATTCCTCGTCTTGCTGACTCGGGGTACTGCAAATGGGTTACGTACCGTCAAATCGGCGGTTGTCCGAAATGGGGCAGAAGCGCCAACACCGCAACCAACCCCGCCACCTCCGGCATCGGTTCCGCCCGTTTCAGAGAACGATCACGTCCGCGGCGCCAAGGATGCCAAGGTGACCGTTATTGAGTATTCGGATATCGAGTGTCCGTTTTGCAAGCGTTTCCATC
>CAZNTM010000075.1:0-3365 GCA_964576005.1 uncultured Gammaproteobacteria bacterium | reverse complement strand
ATATGCCCTCTCCGCTCATCCTTCGCCGACGCCTCCGTTCGATTCGCTCAACAAGAAAAATCACCCATGCCATGGAGCTCGTCGCCGCAGCAAAAATGAAACGCGCAGTGGATAGCGTGCTCGCCTCCCGCCCGTATACGCGCAGCCTTTCTTCGATGCTCGTACGACTCTCTCCACTCGTCAATGCCGAGCTGCACCCGCTGCTGCGCGTCGCTCCTGAACTTCGGCAAATCACCCTCGTCGTCTTCTCTTCTGATCGCGGACTCTGCGGCGCGTTTAACAGCGCACTCTCCCATACCGTGATGGAGCATATTGCGCGCTTTCGGCGTGAGCTGCCAAGCGTTCGTATTGGCATCGTCAGCGTGGGGAAAAAGGCGCGCGATGCGTCCGCGCGCGCTCGTGTACCCATCCTTGCGGATTTCCCACGACCACATCGGCAATCAAGAGTTGCCGACGTCTCCGGGATCAGTCGTCTGCTGATCGAAGAATTTACTACTGAAAAAACCGACCTTGTGACCATCGTGACGACAGACTTCGTCTCTGCGCTAACCCAGCGACCAATGTTCCTGCAATTACTGCCGTTGCCAACGGTTGAGCACCTCTCTCGCTCCTTACTCACCAGTGGGTTAGGGATGACGAAACCAGCGCTACCGGCATCTGCCACCTCAACCGAGCAGACCATCCTTTTTGAACCTTCACGCAAGGACGTGCTCGATGCGCTTCTGCCGCGGGCAGTGGAACTCATGCTCTACCAGGCGCTCCTGGAATCCATTGCCTCGGAACACGCGAGCCGGCGTTTCGCAATGAAAAACGCGACGGATGCCGCAAAGGATATCATTGAGGACCTCGAACTCACCGCAAACCAAACTCGACAAGCAACGATTACGAGAGAAATGGCGGAAATTACCACGGCGATGACGGCAATGAACTAATTTCGTAAATTCGTATTTTTCTTGTAAAGTTACCATTATGAATGTAGGTGAGATAACGCAAATTCTCGGTCCCGTTGTTGACGTTGAATTTCCAAAAGACAAACTGCCCGCGCTGCTAAACGCGCTACGGATTGAGGTGGGGAACCGCTCGCTCGTACTTGAAGTTGCCCAACACCTTGGCAGCAATGTCGTCCGTACCGTTGCCTTGGGCCCCACCGAAGGCCTTGCCCGACGCATGAAGGTCGAAGATACCGGTAGCCCTATCACGGTCCCAGTCGGCAAGGAAACGCTCGGTCGGATTTTTAACGTGATCGGGGAGCCGATTGATGAATTGCCCCTGCCAAAAATCGGCAAGCGCTTGAGCATTCACCGGGACGCGCCCGCGTTCGTTGATCAATCCACAAAGACCGAGGTGCTTGAAACCGGCATTAAGGTCATTGATCTTATTGCCCCGATTGTGAAAGGCGGCAAGGTTGGAATGTTCGGCGGCGCAGGGGTGGGCAAAACCGTCATCATCATGGAACTGATCCGAAACATCGCGACCGAACACGGCGGGTATTCGGTCTTTGCGGGGGTCGGCGAGCGCACGCGCGAAGGCAACGACCTCTATACCGAAATGAAAGAGTCCGGCGTGCTTGCGAAAACCGCAATGGTCTTTGGCCAGATGAACGAACCTCCCGGCGCGAGGCTCCGCGTCGGCCTCACTGGTCTCACGTTGGCAGAGTACTTCCGGGACGAAGGAGGGAAAGACGTCCTGTTGTTTATTGATAACATTTTCCGTTTCACCCAAGCCGGCAGCGAAGTCTCCGCAATCTTGGGCCGCATTCCTTCCGCAGTCGGTTATCAGCCAACGCTTGCCTCGGAAATGGGAAAACTCCAGGAACGCATCACCTCAACAACAAAAGGTTCGATCACGTCGGTTCAGGCGATCTACGTTCCGGCCGATGACCTTACCGATCCGGCGCCGGCGACGACGTTTGCCCATCTTGATTCCACGGTCGTGCTCGCGAGAAGCTTAACCGAACTCGGCATCTATCCGGCAGTAGATCCGCTTGACTCAACCTCCACGGCACTTACCCCGAACGTCGTTGGTGCCGAACACTACCGCGTTGCCCGCGCAGTGCAGAAGACGCTCCAGCGCTACAAGGAGCTCCAAGACATCATTGCCATCCTTGGCATGGAGGAACTCTCCGAAGAGGACAAACGCATTGTCACGCGCGCGAGAAAAATCCAACGATTTCTCTCCCAGCCATTCTTCGTCGCCGAGACCTTTTCCGGAATTCCGGGAAAATATATTACACTCAAAGACACCATTCGTGGATTTGCGGAGATTTTAGAGGGCAAACACGACGACATTCCGGAAAGCCAGTTCTATATGAAAGGTTCGATTGAGGAAATTAGTAAATAGTAACTGGTAATTCAGTGATTCAGGTCATTCACAAAAATTACTAATTACCAATTACTAATTACCTGCTCTTGTGCTGACCGTCGAACTCATCACTCCCGAACGCAAGCTCCTCGAAACGCAAGCGGATGTCGTGACCTTGCCAACCCCGCATGGAGAAATCTCGGTGTTGCCAAATCATACCCCGCTCGTGACGACTTTAGTCCCCGGAGCCGCGGAGCTTATTCGACGTTCGCCCGGATCGGTAGAGTCAACGTTACTTTCCATTACCGGCGGCTATGCCGAGATTCAAGCTGGCTCTCGGGTGCTCATCCTCGCTGACGCTGCAGAACGCGTGGAAGAGATTGATCGAGCTCGAGCCGAAGAAGCCCGCGGACGCGCAGCCAAGCTCCTCACCGAAGAAGGCTTCAAAGACGACGTCAAATTCACTGACGCCACCGCAGCGCTTGAACGCTCGCTTGCCCGCCTTCGCGTCGCCCGCCGACACCGATCTCGGCGGGGCGGTAGGACTCCAGAGACCGATTCGTAACTCGTCATGAGGTTTGACCTTGATCCAGAAGCGAAGCCATTTAAACCAGACGCTAAGCTTCTTGATGGATTAGAAGCTAAGCTTCCCGTGGGAAGCTTAGCTTCTGCATCAACCGGCTTCGCTTCTGCTTAATTGTAAAGATCAAACCTCGATCAACGCAAACGCTCCCCGATTGCGATCGGGGAGCATTTTTCCATCCCGCCATGCCATCCGTCATCCCGAGCCGTGCCGAGGGATCTCGCTTCGCCCACCCGCCGCCTATTCGCCAAGATCTTTTTTCTCGGACACATTCGGACACATTCTGTTGACTCACGAACCAAAACTCGCTAGTATTCACTCTAAGCAGAACGGACGCTGTTTTACAATGAATATAGAAAGAGGTGGCGCCCGTGACTTGGAAGGACGAAATCCGATCCGCTCTTACCGCGCTCGAATTTCCCGGAGAACCAAGCATTGAATACATGCGCGCAGGCGCAAAACTGAAGCGCTACGCCTACTT
>CAZNTM010000074.1:0-3712 GCA_964576005.1 uncultured Gammaproteobacteria bacterium | reverse complement strand
TGAAAGCTGCTAGCTTATAGCTTTTAGCTTTTAGCTTAACGGTGAAACCGAGTGATTGGAAAATTTGGCGTTGCTTAACAGCAGAAACATCAGCCCCGATTGTTGCCGAGACTCGCTCGGGAGAGACCGTGATCGCCGGATGTGGCTTTGGCAGATTTCCTGTTTGCACCGTCTGCGTTACTACGCCGCCGCAGTGCTCGAGCAGCAACGCAGTGGCGCGATTCAATGCCTCTTCAACCGCTGCCGGGTCCACGCGTTTTTCAAACCGAATCGCCGCCTCGGTGCGAAGGCCGTGGCGCTTCCAGGTTCGCCGGATCGTCACCGGATCAAAAATGGCGGCCTCAAGCACAATGGCTTTGGTTTCCTGGGTTGTAGCACTTTCTTCCCCCCCCATCACCCCGGCCAAATCATCCGCCCGCTTGCCTGCGGCAATGACCAAGTCGTTCGGAGCGAGATCGTATGTCTTCCCGTCAAGTAATTTGAGCGCTTCACCTTTATGCGCCCTCCGCACCATCAACTCAATCGTCCGAGCGCTCGATTCCCCTGATACTTTATACTTACCCCCTAATACCTCCTCACCCGTTGCGATCTTTGCGGCGTCAAAGACATGCAGCGGCTGTCCCAGCTCTATCATCACATAATTTGCAATATCCACCGCAACATTAATCGGCCGCAACCCCGCTGCGGCAAGCCGTTGCTGGATCACCAACGGAGATGAGCCAATCTTCACCCCCTCAATGAGCCGCGCGTAATACAGCGGGCACGCGCGGCGGTCCTCTACCCGGACATGCAAACGGCCAGGACCACCGAATTTCCAATTTCTAATTTCTAATTTCCTGCTCTTGAGTTTCCTCTGCGTCAGAGCGACGATTTCCCTTGCCAATCCCCTCACCGAAAGGCAATCCCCGCGGTTGGGCGTAATATCAAGCTCAAACACCGTATCATCAAGGCCCAAGATCTCGCTTACCGGCGCGCCAAGCAACGCATCCTTTTGTAGAAGAACAATCCCGCTGTGGTCACCCCCAATACCAAGTTCATCGGCGGCGCAGAGCATGCCATCGCTTACCACCCCCCGGACCTCCTTGCGCGCGAGGGTGAAACCGCCGGCAAGGATGGCGCCCGGAAGGGCTACTGGCACTCTATCTCCCACTTTGATGTTCGAGGCGCCGCAGACAATCTCACGGTGCGGCGCCTTCGGGTCTTGAGATGTCTGTGCCATCACGAGCTGAAGCTTGTCCGCATTGGGGTGCTTTCGGATTGAAAGAATCTCTCCCACCACGACATTGCCCAGCCGCTGCGGAGCATGGATTTTCTCCACCTCGCTGCCGGAGAGCGTCAGCAGCTCGGCGAGTTTCTTGGACGAGACCGAGAAATCAACAAAATCTTTCAGCCAGGAAAGCGGGAGTTTCATATTCTCAAAACTGATCCAGAGGACGAATACGGATAAGTCCCGGTTCAACGACAAGTAAATTTCCGAAATCTTTTTCTCCTAAGCCGACAATGAGACGTTCAACCTCATGTGCAACAACGTGATCATGAAGACTGCTTGAAAACCGAAGTAAGACAATCCCTGCGAGCTCATGAAGAGGGAAACGCAGAGGGTCGGCAATCCCAACGTCCGCGGTCACCATCACCGCGTGGCGTTCTCGAGCGTAATCGAAAAGAACTTCATCGGGTCGCCCGTGAAGCTTCGAGTGGCCCGCAACAAATTCAACGCTTCCACGAGCCGCGAAGACATTCCCGACTGCCCTCGATACATCTTCATCAATCAGAAAGAACGTGACGCTATGCGACAACGAGTGTTTCATTGGCGACCACACGCGATGCGTACGTGAGTGCCGAGAGCACCTGCTGACGCGTTAGCGTGTATTCCTCTATGAGCTCTTCAATCGTCATTCCTCCGGCGATCTTTGCGATAATAAGATCAACAGGGACACGCGTTCCAGCGATAACCGGTTTGCCAGATCGAATTGCCGGATCAAAGACAATGTGTGGAAAGATTTCCCTCATAATAATTTTTTATAGTATAGCGATTTTAAATTTTCACGTCATCTTGACAAAAAAGCATATTTCTGCTACTCTAAAGCGTTAACCATAGAGGGGGTTTCAACAGCACCCTCTGCTGGGCGCTGTTTGACATAACAAAGTTCTCGACCCGACTCGAACGATATTCTTCGAGCCGAGTCGAGAAGTACCAATAATGCAACCAACACCCAAGGAGGTGCCAATATGGCCAACGGACAGAACCCGAATCCGCCCGGTGGTGGCGGCGGAGGCCAAGGTGGCGGAGGCGGTCACGGTCGTGGCCGCGGCGGAGGCGGCGGCGGACAGCAGCAACAGCCTCAAGAGGAAGTCCTGAAGGTCGAGAGCGCTGGCGGCCTACCAGAGCTCCGGCCCAACCCGGACACGGGCGAGCTCAAGCTCGTCTGGGCAGTGAAGGTGACCCGCGGTCGCGGCAACCAGCCATGGAGCTTCAAGCCCGCGATCAACGAGCAGCTCTCGCTGCTCATCGACGGACGGCGGGAAGACGCCGGTCGGACCGACGCGGTATTCGGCCGCTACCTATTCAACTTCGCGCTGACCGACGAGCACAAGAAGCTCCTAAAGGTCAGTGTCGAGGTTGTCGCGGACAGAAACGGTGCTTCGGCCTCTGCCGAAGTGCCACTTCCGCAGCCAGCGCCGGAAAAGGACAAGCCTAAGAAGGCTTCCCCCAAGGCGCCATCGAAGCTCGTGGTCAAGATCGCGAGCAAGACCGCGCCTGCCGCAGCCGGGTGCCCCACGATCTTCGCCCTCGACTTTCAGCTCACCAATGCTGACAAGAAAGGTGTGAAGGGCGTGGTCCATGTGCTCGGCTCCGGGAACGTCAACCCAAACCCTGTCCTGCTGGACACCAAGGGCCACGGAACAACGACCGTCCAGACAACCAAGAGGGTCGAACTCGACTTTTCGGTTGACGGCGCCGAGGTCGAGAAGGAGAAGCTCTATCTCGAGCCGCTCGTGGCTCCCGAGCCTCCTGCCCAGTGGACGTCCGGGAAGAACTGGTGGAGCTCGACCAAGGACTTCCTTAAGTCCTTCTTCGGAGGTGAATAGGATGAGCGAGGCACTATGGAGCATGGCCCTGTACGGGGTCGTGCTCGTGCTAGTTCTCGTGGCGGTGCGCGTAGTGCGTGGAGTCTTCGGACTGCACGCCGCAACGATCACCACGGCGATCCGCGGACTCTTTGGCCTAGCCAACGGCTGGGCAATCCTTGCAGCAGGGTTCGTGTTCTTCGCTCTGCTGTGGGCCTGCATCTGCGGGCTGCCGTCGTATCTCGGAGATAGCGGCGGCAGACTCTATGGTTGGGGCCCGTGGGTGATGTTCTTCGCAGCAGCGCTCGTGGCGCTGCTTCTGGCAGCGCCGGACAAACCAACCAGCGGGGAGCCGCCAACAAGCGGTTCCCACCACTAACAAGGAGATATTAAAGATGAACTGGTGGAACGCCCTCGCGATTCTGCTTCCGGCCGCCGGGATCGCCGTGTACGTCACGGTGACCTTCCCGTCGTGGCTGGCAGCACCGGTGCTCGGGTTCCTGATTCTACTGACCGCGATCATCTGCCCGATCGCTCTGCGATGGGGGCGAGGACGGGCGTGGCTCACAGGCTTCGGTCTCATGGCCGCCGCTCTGGTGGCGATCGGGCTGGCCGTGCTCGACCGTGAACCCGGCCTCAAGCA
>CAZNTM010000073.1:0-3771 GCA_964576005.1 uncultured Gammaproteobacteria bacterium | reverse complement strand
CCTTGCGGCTTGAACCAACCGCTGGACGCGAGGGAACACTTGCCGCAGAAAACGCCCTCCTTCGCCAAGGCTACGGAGGGCAAACGTTCAAAAGTATTGATTACAACGCCGTGCCCTACACCATTTTTACCGACCCCCAGCTTGCCGGTGTCGGCTTTACCGAGGACGAGCAAATGAAGCAAATGGGAGTTTGTGCCTGCCGCACGGTTTCGTTTGCGGACGTACCGAAAGCGATCATCATGCGCCGTACCGAGGGTCTGATAAAAATGGTGATTCATCCCCAGACAAAACAGATTCTTGGTGTGCACATCCTTGCGCCAAACGCCGGAGAACTTATCGCCGAAGCGATGATGTTGGTGAAGAACAAAAACACGATTGATGACGTGGTCAATTCGCTCCCGATGTTTCCGACGCTCTCCGAGGCGATAAAAATTGTCGCGCTCTCATTTACGAAAGATATTTCTAAATTGAGTTGTTGTATATGAACGAACATCCGCAAATTAAAGAACTCGAGTATAACTACATAACCGATGGTATTTATATCGGCAACAATCAATGCTGCCAAACTCACTTTGACGAAAAATTAAAACAGGAGAATATTGAAGCGGATGTTTCGCTTGAGGAGGAACGCGTTGATACGCCATTCGGCGTGCAATTTTATATTTGGATTCCGATAAAAAATCACACCACGCCGACACAAGAACAACTCGACTTCGGGGTTTCTGTTTTGGAAAAGCTCGTGAGTATGAAAAAGAAAATATACGTCCATTGCCAAAATGGACATGGCCGTGCGCCAACCCTTGTAGCCGCCTACTTCATCAAGCAGGGGAAAAGCCCGAATGAGGCGATAGCGTTTCTTAAAGCGAAACGGCCAACAATGCATCTTGAGGAAACACAAACGCGCGCGCTTTACGGCGTCAAAAAACAATGCTAGAGTCCCAAGAGTTATGAACAGGCTCGTGACTTCCATCGTGCTGTTGAGTTTTATTGCGCTTTCGGTCTTTGGGTTTATTGGCATGGACTACGCCATGGACCATGCCACTGGGGGATGTGTTGCCGCGATGGCAACGGGCACGGCATGCCCGGGAAAAACCGATCCAATGGGATTTGCCGGATTCCATCTTACCGCATTTAAAACCTTCACGACAGCCTCGACGAGCCTTCCCATGATCACGGGACTCCTCCTGCTCGTTGCCTTTCTCTTCTTGAACGCTCCTGCCCAAAAACGCGTTGCCCATGTTGCGACCTTCCTGCCCTTGCGTCTGACGTTGCTTTTAGCGCACACGCTCCGAGATCGCATACGACGATACCGCTTTCTCGCACTGCTTGAACACAGTCCGGTTGTTCTCTAAGACGCGGGGCTCCTGCTCGTTGTCGGCTGGCGGAATTTCCCGCGTCTGTTCTCTCCCTTGGATGAGGGAATTTTTATTTTTCCGTATGACAAGAAAAAGCATCATTATCAGCCTCATTGTCGGACTTGCGATCATCGGAGCGCTCGCTTGGGTGGCGCAACCGGCTGCCAAAAATAGCCAAGCGACGACCAATGCCAATGCGCAATTGACTGCGTCCGAAACTCGGTTTGACTTCGGCACGGTCTCGATGGCGAACGGGACAATCAAAAAACGGATTGCGCTTGTCAATGCAGGCCCGGATCCGGTTGTCATTGAAAAAATCTCCACCTCATGCATGTGCACGACCGCCTCTCTTGTGAAAGGAAACGAGGTCTTCGGTCCGTTTGGAATGCCCGGGCATGGATATATCCCAAAAATCAATCAAGCCATTGAGCCGAACGAGGAAGCGGGTATTGAGGTAACCTTTGATCCGGCGGCCCACGGGCCCTCCGGTATTGGTCGGGTTGATCGGTCGGTGTCCATCGAGAATAATGCCGGCAGTCCGCTGGAGATCCAGTTTACGGCAACCGTCGCGCCATAAATTGAATGGGTATGACGCGATTGAAACGGTTTGTACTCCCTACGGTTGTCGTGCTCGCCATCGTACTGCTTGGCGTGATTGTTTTCTTCCGGGATTCGGGCACCTCGACCCTTCTGTGGAACTGGAGTGATGGCGGGAAATGGCTGCTGCCGCTGTTGCTGGTTTCCGCAGTGCTGGATTCGATCAACCCGTGCGCGTTCTCGGTGCTGTTGCTCACCATTGCGTTCCTGCTCTCCATCGGGAAACTTCGCAGTAAGATTCTTACGATCGGCAGCGCCTACATCCTCGGACTCTTCCTCGTCTACCTCGGCATCGGGCTTGGGTTGCTTTCTGCGCTTCACCTCTTCAACACTCCGCACTTCATGGCAAAGCTTGGAGCAACGGCCATGATCCTCTTGGGAGCCATCAACATCATCAATGAGCTGTTCCCGCGGTTCCCGGTGAAACTCCGCATTCCCCTTGCCGCTCACCATCGCATGGCGCTCCTCATGGAACGCGCGAGCGTACCAACCGCATTCGGCCTCGGCGTTTTGGTTGGCATGTGCGAATTCCCGTGCACCGGCGGCCCGTACCTCATGGCCTTGGGGTTGCTCCACGACCGCGCAACGTACTTTGCCGGCTTCGGCTACCTCATTCTCTACAACCTCATCTTCGTGCTGCCACTGGTCCTGATCCTCGCGATGACGACGGACCAGAGAGTCCTCGCCCGGCTTGAGCGCTGGCAGCAGGATAAGAAGGGCACCGTGCGCTGGATTGGCGGAATCGTCATGGTGCTCCTCGGATTCATTATCTTCCAGCTATGAGCGTTGTCATGGTCATCGTCATGGTCGTCTCAATCTTGGTACTCACCGCGGTCATGGTGGGAATCAATGCCACGCGCATCCTCCCATGGGGAATCTGTGCGATCTGCGCCGGAGTCTCCGGCACGTGGGCTTGGATGCTTCTTGGCATGCTCACCGGAAAATTACCAATTACCAGTTACCAATTACCCGCCGCGATTTTAATGGGCGGGTCGGTCGTGGGCATTGCCTACCAACTTGAAGACCGCGTGCGCCAAAGCCGCTTTGTATTCGCGTGGAAAGTGGGCTTCATGACGGTCGGGTTTGCGTTGGTCGCTGCAGTGATCGGCCGCGCGTGGGGAATTGCCGGAGCGCTCCTTGTAACGGAACTCGGGATCGTATGGTGGTTTCTGCTCTCTCCGGCAATCCCGGCGGTACGGCCAACACAACCACGCGAGACGCGGATTGCCGAGATTGAGAAACAAATGGAAAAATGTTGCTAACTATGGAGAGGAAACTCATATTTGTTCTTGCGCTGCTCGTCGTCGCAGTGGTTATTGGACTGCGATGGCGTGGGACACCGGAAGTGTCAGCAGGAGAGCTTGATGGGTTTGCGCAGTGTCTGCGTGACAAGGGAGTCGTCATGTACGGCGCAGACTGGTGCCCGCATTGCCAGAACGAGAAGCGAGTCTTTGGCACATCGTTTCGGTTCGTGAACTACGTTGAATGTCCAAAAGACCCAAAGCGCTGTCTTGAGAAGAAGGTCGAGGGATATCCCACATGGATTTTTTCCGATGGCCGTCGGCTGGCGGGAGAGCAAGGGGTGAACCGACTGGCAGCAGCAAGTGGTTGTAAAGAGCCTCCAAAGACGAAACAATAAGGGTGCCGAATGCCGTATGAAGAAACTCGTGCTATTCATCGGGATCATCGCAGTTGCTTTCGGTGTTCTCTGGATGATCTCACGGCCGGAAGGAGAACGTAACGTTTCTCCCCGTATGAGTATGGAAAAAGGAAGCCCGGTCGTGGTGCGCGCCGGGGCAGAAAAGGCAGACGTGGGAGA
>CAZNTM010000072.1:0-3833 GCA_964576005.1 uncultured Gammaproteobacteria bacterium | reverse complement strand
GCCTGTCGAAGGGTACTGTTTCGGGACGTTTTTACCCCTTCGACTTCGCTCAGGGGGTAAAAACGCCGAGTTTCGTAATTCAAGGTCAATTACTCATTTACCGCAACAATCCCATCGGATTGAGGCGGCGGCTGCCGGCGATGACTTCGAAGTGTAAGTGCGGTCCAGTTGAGCGCCCGGTCGAACCCACGAGGCCAATGACGGCTCCCTGTTTAACCGAGGTTCCGACCGAGGTATTGATTTTACTTAAGTGCGCATAGCGGGTCTGTTTGCCATCCGGGTGTTCGAGCACCACTTGGTTGCCGTAGCCGCCGCGGTTCCAGCCGGCTTCGCGGACCACGCCAGCGATTGCGGCGTAGACCGGCGTGCCCATCGCGCCCTTGATATCAATGCCGGGGTGGCGCCAGCTGAAGTACTGGGTGAGGCGGCGCACTTGGGTTGGCCAGAGCATGTTGCCGAGTCGCTGGGCAGGCTGGACAAAGGTTCTCGTGAGAAAGCGTTCGACTCGCGCAAGTCGCGTGCGGTTCACCGGGGGCGCAACATATGCCGGACGGCCATCCGGGACGATGAGATCCATGGCAAGCCGGAGCGTTGTCCCTTCTTTCAAGCCGTTAAAGGAGAGAATTTTTTCCGGTTCGGTTTGATACCGTTTGGCAATCGCCGCCACCGTATCGCCACTTTTCACCGTATGCCGGACGCCATCCACCGGCAGGATGGTGAGCTCTTGTCCCAACCGCAAGGTGGACCTAAGCGAGAGCTTGTTCTCCCAGAGGATGGTCGTGAGTTTCAACCCGAAACGCTCTGCGATTGAGGAGAGCGTATCGCCGGAGGCGATGCGATAGGTTGTGGGAGTTTTCCGCGTGGCAAGCGGAGAGAGGATTTGGGGTTTGAGCACTGCGGTATCTCCGTTAATCATCGTCGTCACTGCCAGTGATCCCTCTGATCCGAGCGCATCGGGGTCGGTGGCAAGCGTCGCAGCGCCTTCCTCATTGTTAGTGTCGAGGAGTTGAAAGAGAATGCGACTCCCAAAGGGGTCGAGGGAGGGACTGCGATTGAGGGCGCTATCGGCAGAACCGACGACGGTAACGAGCACAAGGAAAGCTCCGAGGGCGATCTTCGGGTGCGCGCGCATGTACTCGAGGCTTGCGCGGGAGCGAAGGCGCAACGCGTGCATCCAACGATACATTGGGCCGCCAATTGCAATGACGATGGCAACGAGCATGTGGCCGCTTGCGATTGCCACACGACTGATCAGGCGCAGTCCCGTCACGGCAAAATGAAAACCGCGCACGAGCAGGAGGACGGCAAATTGTTTTACTGGTCGAGGAATAGGGGTGGGGATTGTTCGTCTGCCTTGAAACGTTGAAACCACCCTATGCATATCTCATGTTCGGGTGGTTTTTGATTGATGATATTTCCTATACTCTCATGAGCATAGTACGGTGGGTAGACTACTTTACTCTAGTCAATTTGTCAAGTGTGGACAGTGGGTGTAAGCTATAAAACACCAATAAAATCAATGTGTTTTGAGTTTAACCGAATCATGTTCGATCACCGATCCATTGAGCAAAAGTGGCAGCAATTCTGGGAGCGCTGCAAGCTCTTCGCGGCTCACAATCAAGGCGACCGGCCGAAGTTTTACAGTCTGGAGACGTTTCCGTATCCGTCTGCAGCCGGGCTGCACGTCGGGCACCCGGAAGGCTACACCGCCGAAGACATCCACGCGCGCTATCAACGGATGCGCGGGAAGAACCTGCTCTACACCATGGGCTGGGACGCCTTCGGACTGCCAACGGAAAACTACGCCATCCAAATCGGGAAGAATCCAAAAGAAGTGGCGAGCTCCAACATTGAAAATTTCCGTCGGCAAGTGAAGATGCTCGGGTTCTCCTACGATTGGAGCCGCGAGATCAATACTTCAGATCCGAAATACTACCGCTGGACGCAGTGGCTTTTCTTGCAACTGTATAAACACGATCTCGCATACCGGGCTGAAGCGCCAGTGAATTGGTGCGAGAGCTGCAAGACGGTGTTGGCGAACGAACAAGTGGAAGAGGGAGTGTGTGAGCGCTGCAAGAATCCGGTGGTCCAGCGACAGATGCTCCAATGGTTTTTGAAGATCACGCCCTATGCCGAGCGGCTGCTCGACGGACTTGAACATCTCGACTGGCCAGAGAGCACAAAAATTCGTCAGCGCAACTGGATTGGGAAGAAAACAGGCATCAATATCACGTACGCTGTTGTGGGCAGCAGCGAGACTATTACGTGTTTTACCACGCGGCCGGATACGAATTTTGGAGCCACGTTTATTGTGCTCGGACCCGAGCATCCGGGAATTGCAAAGATTACGACGGCCGAGCATCGCGCCGAGGTCGAGCGATATTGTGAGCAAACGCGTGGCGCTTCTGAAGCCCAGCGAATCGCTCAAGGTCGAAAAAAAACCGGCGTGTTTACCGGCGCCTATGCGCGAAACAACTTAAACGACGCGCGACTGCCAATTTGGGTCGGCGACTTTGTGCTTGGCAATGTTGGCACTGGCGCGGTCGTGGGTGTGCCCGGGCATGACAAGCGCGATTTTGAGTTTGCTGCCATGTTTGGGTTGCCAGTGGTTCGCGTCGTTGCTGGCTCTGACGGCGACGCATCGCCGATCACCCGAATTGAGCAAGTTCAAGAAAAGGAGGGGACCATGGTGAACTCGGAGTTTCTCAACGGCATGGACATTCATGCGGCGACCGTTCGCATCATGGATTACCTCGAAGAAAAGGGCTGGGGCAAACGTGTGACCACGTATCACTTGCGTGACTGGCTGGTCTCGCGCCAGCGCTACTGGGGTGCCCCGATTCCGATCATTCACTGTCCGGCCTGCGGCGTTGTGCCAGTGCCGGAAGAACATCTGCCGGTGGTGCTCCCAGACGACGTGGACTTTCGACCAACCGGAGAGCCACCGTTGGCTCGTTCAAAGACTTTCCACGACGTCCGCTGTCCAAAGTGCGGCAAGGCTGCGCGCAGAGAATCCGAGACGCTCGACACGTTCGTGGATTCCTCGTGGTACTTCTTCCGTTACACGGATCCGCACAATTCAAAAAAGTTCGCGGATGCCGCGAACATCGGGTACTGGCTTCCGGTTGACCTCTACATCATCGGAGCAGAGCACACGGTACTTCATTTGCTGTATGCGCGCTTTATTACCAAGGCGCTCCATGATCTCAACTATATTGATTTTGAAGAACCGTTTTTGAAACTCCGGCACATCGGACTCATTCTCGGGGACGATAACCAGAAGATGAGCAAGTCCCGCGGTAATGTCGTGAACCCCGACGCGGTGGTCGAAGAGTTTGGCGCAGACGCCTTCCGAATGTATGAAATGTTCATGGGCCCGCTTGAGGATGCGAAACCCTGGCAGACAAACGGGATCCGTGGCATTCGGCGGTTTCTTGATCGGGTTTGGGGATTTGGTATTACCGTCATTGCGAGCGGAGCGAAGCAATCCCACGACGTTCCGGAGATTGCCACGCCCTCGACTGCGGTCGGGGCTCGCAATGACGAAATTCTTCGCGGACTTCATCGTACGATTAAAAAAGTCACCAACGACATCGAGACCTTCCACTACAACACCGCTGTGTCGCAACTTATGGTGTGTTTGCGCGCGTTTGAGGAGAATGCGTCAATCGTGGATCGCAAAATGTGGGAAACCTATATTATGATTCTCGCGCCATTCGCTCCGCATATCACAGAAGAACTCTGGGAGCGCCTCGGGCACACAAAGAGTATCTTTTTTCAAAGCTGGCCGATCTACGATCATAGTCTCTTAGAGACTATGGAAGTCGCTCTTG
>CAZNTM010000071.1:0-3857 GCA_964576005.1 uncultured Gammaproteobacteria bacterium | reverse complement strand
GGAAAATCCGGATCCCAATTTGCATCCCGGATTCCCCAATCATGCACCCGCAGGTAGCGCGCGAGCGGTCCGGGTGGCGTTTCAAGCTTGCCGCGGCGCAGCGCATAGCCATCGAGCCGATAGACGTCATCAGTCCAGAAGCGCTTCACTTTGGCGTTGAACAGCTCAACAATGCCGACGGTGCCAATAAACCCGCCGGTTGGTCGCAGTTCGCTTGAGTTCTGAAACAACAGCAACACGGTAAACGGTTGCCCAAACCCGAGGACCTTTGGAAGCAGGGTGCTCTCCTTGAGGTTAAGGACGTTTTGCAATGGAACATCAAGACCGGAAGGAAGCGAGCGAACGAATGAGCGATGGAGCACGACGCCAAAGACGGCAACAGCGCCAAGGGAAAGAACAATCGCAACGATGACCCAGCGGAGCATGCGACGGCGGTGACGCCGGAGTGGGTGATACGCAAAGTTGACCGTGAGTTTTGACACATCCATTAGATCGTGAACTGCCGCGATGATCGCAGTGGCCTGCGGATCCCGTGTTTGGCAAAATATCGAAACGCGCTTGCAATATGGATGCGCGTAGGCAATTTCCAGAAACTCTGTGCAGAAAGCCGCTGGTGAAAATGCACCATCGTGCTTACGGGGACGTAACGCACTCTCCAGCCGCGCTCCCAAAACCTCCGACACCAATCCATATCCTCAAAGTAAAGGAAAAACCGTTCATCAAATTCCCCGACTTGCGCAATGGCTTTCCGACGCACGAGCAAGGCGCTGCCCATGAGCCAGTCAACATCGCGGGGGGTCTCGTGATCCCAGTCTATCATGAGATCCTCCTCTAAGAGACGTTGTGCCATCGGCAATCGGCCAAGGGAGGTCCGGCGATACAGTGGGGTCAGCGGAGAATAAAATCGGTTGCAGGAGTACTGGAGCGTCCGGTCGGGGTTGAGTAATTTCGGCCCCACAACGCCGAGGGTCTCATCGTGACGGAGCGCTTCAATGAGACGATCAATTGACTGCTCGAAGACGACGATGTCCGGATTTAAAATTAAGATAAATTCTCCGCGCGAAGCGGCAATGCCGATATTATTGCCTGCGGCGTATCCACGATTCTCTCCAAGAAAAATAAAACGGATCTCTGGATACGCCCGGGCAAGCTCGGGAATCCTCGCATCAGACGACGCATTGTCAACGACAATAATCTCATACTGCCCTGACGGAGGGGAAGCGATGATCCCCCGCAGACAATACTTCAGCAACCCTCCGGAGTTGAAATTTAAAATGATGATGGACACCACAGGGAGATGGTTAACGAAACCAATGATTGAGCCCGCGAGGAGATAAGACACGCGCGCCAACGATCGCCTGACGTTTTTTCAACATCCGCGGAAAACCAGCGAGCGCATCGAAAAGTCCGCCGAACACGAAAAACTCGAAGAAAAAAAGATACGTTGCTCTGACGAACTCCCCAAGAAAGAGATGAATGGCATTGCGCAAGACAAGATTGGGGGGCGCATTTTTTATCATCACCCACCAGTGATTACGGTACGACCAGCGGGAAATTGCCTGTGAGCGTAAACGGCGGGCCCGGACGCGCTCAAGAAGTCCGCGCGCATCGCTCCCGACGGATCGTTCATGCCGGGCGACCGCTTCTGGCGCATACCACGTTTCCCACCCCCGCCAGCGCAACCGAAAGGCGAGGTCAATATCCTCTTTGTAGGCAAAGAAATCGCGATCAAAGCACTCGTGGTTCTGGTTCACATCAGCAAGGGCAGCAGCGCGATAGAGCACGAGCGCGCCGCTTGCCCCAAAGACTTCTTCTTCTTTAAGGTAGTTGCCATCTGCACGTTTTCCAGCGCCGCGATCGGAGAAACGAAACCCCCGACTCGCATCAATGCCGGTGGAATCAAGAGTGATTCCATCGCTGCGGAGCAACCTTGGGGTAACGGCCCCTGCTTTTGGATGACGCTCGGCAGCCATGAGAAGTTCAGCGATCGTTGAGGGAAACAAAACCACATCCGGATTCATCACGAGCACAAATTCTGGGCTCGTAAGGGAAGCAAACTCAATCGCCTGATTATGCGCTGCAGCAAAACCGAGATTGCGGTAATTACGGATGAGGGCGACGCGACTGCCGTATTCGGAAGCAATAAACTCAATCGTCCCATCACGCGAGGCATTGTCAACGACAACGACGCGAAAATCGGTAAACGTTTGTTGGCGAAGAGACGCAAGCGCCTCAACAATATCCGGCATGCTCTGGTACGTGACAAGGTGAACAGAGACGCGCATGGGATGAGAGTGGGAAATGAGAGTGGGAAATTAGTAACTGGTAATTAGTAATTCATGAGACGAGCGAGCGACAATCCAAAATTACTGGTTTCTAATTACGAATTTCCCGCCCTTGCTTTTTCGGTGACATCAAACCCCATGTAGCGACCGAGCATCAGACGCGTCTGCGCCTCTGTTGCCGGAATCGAACCAAAGAGCACGAGCGTCAGTGGCAATAAAAGCCACTGGGCGATCATCGTCACCCAAACGAGCAGCGAAAAACGCCTCGGTTGGCGCGGAAGCAACAAGGTGCCCAAAACCGCCGAGAGCATCACCCCAACCATGGAGAGCGTCATGAGCCACTGGAGAACATGCGGAGCGTTTTCCGCAAGCACGCTGACCTCACGCGACCGACTCGCCATCAGCAGCGGGAGATTGCCAAACACAAACAGTAACAGCGGAGCCGTCGCCCAAAAGTACATCCCCTCCCCAAGATTCCAGAGGTATCGAAATTTCCTGCTCCAGGCAATGTTCTTCGCGCGGGGGAAATGCCAAAGCATATATGGGAAATGCTCAATCCCCCACCCCCATCGCCGCTGCTGCCGGTAGAGGTTTCTCAACGACTTCCACCACGTGCGCGCGTGGGCGGTATCCATCGAAACGGGAACATAGAGCGGCACGACGCGGTACGCTCCGTCATATCGGAGGAAACACTGCAGGAACACTCTCGAATCATCCGTGACGATGTCCCGTGCCCAAAAACCAACGTCCACCAACGCCCGAAAACTCATCGCGTGCGAGGAGAACGTGAAGAGCCGATCCGGCCGCGCAAGTTCGGTCATCAGCCAGAACGTCGTGGAGAACGCGCTCACGCGCATGATCGCGGGCGTTTCCCAGATGTTGTTGTTGTAGAGGGTAATCGGCTGATAGCTCGCGCGTGTTCGATCCGGGGTCGCGAGGTACGTCACGGTGAGCACATGAAAGTAGAGCGGATGGACGCACGTGTCGCAGTCAAAATAGGAAACGATGATGTCCTCGTAGGGAATAGCCAACCCGTCAATGATTTCTTTTGCTCTTGCTCCCGCCCACGCAGCATTGGCGCCCTTTGCTTTGATTTCTCCGGGCAAATTATCCGGATGAACCGTGATGAGAATTTTGAAAAAATGCGATTCGTACCGACGCGTTATTTTATCGGCAACCTCAAGAAAGTGCTCCTGATCGCGTTGCTCCCCGGCAAGCACGACCATCATCCGCTGACTCGGGTAGCGGGAAGCGACGAGAGATCGGACGGTGTGATCGAGGACTTCAAAAGGCTCTTGGTAGGTTGGCAAAACAATGAGATGGAGGATCTCCTTCGAATGCGGGGTATTCCCCCACAACGTGATCCAATCCCGTTTCATCTCCTGACGATATCGGCGCCAGGAAACGACGAGATAAAAAACAAAATAGATGACGCGAAGGAGCCAGAACAGGGCGAAGAGGATAATGAATATGACCACCCACAACGGTTTGATGAACGAAAAAACAAACGCGAGGCCGAAGGTAAGCGTGACCATAAGACCCGGAATCATCTCGTAGAAACGGTAGAGTGGG
>CAZNTM010000070.1:3134-3864 GCA_964576005.1 uncultured Gammaproteobacteria bacterium | reverse complement strand
ACTCGCGCCATCGTCAACTGGCGATCCCTCCGAAACGTGGGGGTCGTTGTTTTCAAAAGGGGGTTTGGATCCTGTGGGTAAGGATTTCGGTCCAGAACTGGAATCGTTCATCGCAAACGCGCGGCGAGAGGTCGTCGGACTGCTCGCAAGGGCTCGGATTCAAGTCGCGAATCCGGAACTCGAAGTGACGGTTCAGTGCCGCGACGGGGGTTTCCTGATCGAGTTCGGGGGAGTGCTGGCCGTAAACATGCGGCAGCGGCGTCTCCCGGCGCGAGTACGCGGCGAGAAGCTGAGGGACGCAATTCTTTCACTGGAGCGGTGCTTGCCGATTCAGCAGCCGCTTCTGACCGAGTAGGAGGACTCATGAAGAACGGATATGCCGAGGTCGCCGGTGCACTGCCGGAAGTAGGAGACTTCCTCTCCCGCATGGCAGGGGTCGAACTCACCGTCACGGCCTTCCTCGCGGATGGCCGAGCAGAGATCTTCCTGCCCAAGCCGGACGGAAGCCGGGAGCGAGTGCCCTGCAAGGGGGCGCTCGTGGTTCACTACGGCGGCGGACACTCGGGAATGTTCCCGACGGATACGGAAGGGGCCGCGGGTATCCTCGAAGCAGCGGCAGACCTCGCGCTGGATCTCGACTCCCTCGAGGGGCCGGAAGGCTCCTTCGATGGGAAGACCGCCGAGCAGCGCTTGGAGCTACCCGAGTCGCCGTCGGGGCTTCTGCCCCAAC
>CAZNTM010000070.1:0-3124 GCA_964576005.1 uncultured Gammaproteobacteria bacterium | reverse complement strand
ACTGAAGCGCGTCCTGCCCTGTCGCTTCGGTCGTCAGCCTCCGGATGTGGGATTCAATCCCTCACTTCCGGAGGTCGTTTCTTTTTTTGGCGCTCTGGAACGGACTGTTGTCTCATTTTTGAAAATTTGTTATTGTTTTTGTACTTTTTGGGCCGGTAGCTTAGTTTGGATAAAGCGTCCGCCTGTCACGCGGAAGATCACGGGTTCAAATCCCGTCCGGCCCGGAGCGTCCTTGGGATAACTATCGACATCGGATGTCGACACCCGATGTCGACATCGGGTGTTGGAGTGCGAGTTGGGGTGAGGGCACGTCTCTCTCCCTTTTTCTTGTCAAGCCAGGCGTGACGTCGGCGGATCCCTGTGCTATACTTGCGTTCGCTCTTATCGGGATTTTATGGAAGCCTCAATTCGAGACATTTTGCGTTTGTACTGGAAGCACGTCCGTACCCAGAAACACCTCGTGGTGATGCTTGCAGTTGGGATCGCATTGGTCAATGCGATTGATCTTGTCATCCCGCTTTACTACAAGAAGTTCTTTAACCTCCTTGCCGGGAATCTCCCCAGCGATGAGCAAGTACAATCCCTTCTGGGGGTGTTGTTCGTCATCGTCGGGTTTCATGCTCTTGAGTGGCTGTTCCGGCGGGCCGATCACCTCACGAACAATGTGTTTCAGCCCCGGGTGATGGCGAGTTTGCTCACGGATTCCTACGACTACCTTCAGCACCACTCGTTTGGCTTTTTTGCGAACCGGTTCATCGGGGCGCTCGTCCGAAAGCTCACGCGCCTCACGCGCGCGTTTGAGGTGTTCGCGGATCGGGTGACGTGGGACCTCTATCACCTCGTCCTTGCCATCATTGGGCCGGCGATCATCCTTGCGACGATCAATGGACTGCTTGTCGCGCTCTTCGTCGGCTGGGCGCTGCTGTTTATTGGACTCAATGTCCTTTTCGTGCGCTGGAAGTATCGCTACGATGTCGCGCGAGCTCAAAAAGATACCGAAGTCACCGCGGTGTTGGCCGACGCGATTTCCAATCACGAGAACATCCGTCTGTTTGACGGCTTTGGTCATGAATCGGCGCGCGTCCGAAAGGTTGCCGGTGAGCTTCAAACATTGCGCACGCTCACGTGGAACCTCGATGCCATCAGTGATGCCGTGCAGAGCGCGTTGTTTATCGGCATTGAGTTTGCCCTCATGATAACTGCGGTGCGGCTCTGGAGGCAGGGGGTGTTGACCGTCGGGGACTTTGTTCTTATTCAGGCCTATCTTCTGCAGCTTATTCACCGGCTCTGGGATGTGGGGCGCTACCTCCGGGACCTCTATGAGAGTTTTTCTGACGCGCAGGAGATGGTGGGGATTCTCAATACTCCTCATGAAGTCCGGGACGTGCCCGGGGCAAAGCCATTGGTTGTTGGCAATGGCGGAATCGAGTTTTGGCAGGTGAATTTCAGCTTCCAGCAGACGCGGCGGGTGCTTGCGGATTTCACCCTTGCGATTGCTCCGGGCGAGAAAGTAGCGCTTGTGGGACCGTCGGGAGCGGGGAAGACAAGCGCCATGAAGCTCTTGCTGCGGCTTCATGATGTCGAGAGCGGGAAAATCCTCATTGATGGTCAGCGGATTAATCGGGTAACGCTTTTTGGCCTGCGAAGTGCGATTGCGCTTGTCCCGCAAGAGCCAATTCTGTTTCACCGGAGTTTGCTTGAGAATATCCGGTACGGCAGGCGCGATGCAACCGAGGCGGAGGTCGTTGCCGCCGCCAAAGCGGCGCACGCGGACGAGTTCATCGAGAGCTTTCCGGAAGGCTACCAGACCTATGTTGGCGAGCGCGGAGTGAAGCTCTCTGGAGGTGAGCGTCAGCGGGTGGCGATTGCGCGGGCGATTCTTAAAAGCGCGCCCATCCTTGTTTTGGATGAGGCGACGTCGAGTCTTGACTCGCACTCCGAGTCGCTGATTCAGGATGCCCTAAAAAAGCTCATGGCCGGCAAGACGGTCATTGTCATTGCGCACCGGCTTTCGACCATCCGGCAGATGGATCGGATTATTGTTATGGAGGGTGGGCGAATCACCGACGAAGGCACGCATGAGCAACTCCTCGCCAAGGATGGGCTCTATGCGATGCTCTGGGAGATTCAAGCCGGTGGGTTTTTGGCAGATGACGAGCAAGATAAAAATTAAATGGCGTTGCTCTGTCGAAGCCCTACTCTTTCATTTTTGCTACTACAGCGTCGAAAACTTTTGGGTGTTCAAGCGCGAGTTGGGCAAGCACCTTGCGGTCAAGCGGGATATTCTTTGCGCTAAGTCCCGCGATGAAGCGGCTGTAGGAAAGGCCGTGAGCCCGGACCGCGGCGTTGATGCGGATGTTCCAGAGCGCGCGGAAGTTTGATTTCTTCTTCCGGCGGTCTCGGTAGGCGTGCGCCCCGGCCTTGAGCATTGCGACCCGCGCGAGTTTGATTTTGGATTTCCGACCCCAGAGGTATCCCTTCACGTGTCGGAGGAGATTTTTTCTTCGTTTCAGGTGGCGCTTTCCGCGTTTGACTCGAGCCATAGTGTGTGAAGTAATTGGTAACCAGTAACTGGTAATTTTGTTTGGAACGTTTCGTTTGTAATTACTAATTACGAGTTACTAATTACCGAGAACACTGCGGACGAAACGGGCGTGCGCTTCCGAGAGTGCAACGTCGCGGCGTTTGTTGCGCGTGACTCTGCCGGATTCGCGGGCGTTAAAGTGATCCTGTCCGGATTTTCGGTGCAAGACCACCCCCCGCTTCGTGAGTCCGAAGCGCTTCGCAATGGCTTGGGGCGTTTTGAGTTTGGGCATAGAGATCCTTCGACTTGGCTCAGGATGACGCCACGGGCGTCATTTTCGAAACACAATCATTGAAACTTTACCGCCTTGCGCGTTCACGTTTTGTTCAACGGTGATGTTCTCTCCTAACGATTTTACGAACTCGACCATAAGGGTCTTTGCAAGATCAGTGTGCGCGCGTTCCCGACCGCGCAACACCATCTCAACGCGCACTTTATGTCCGGCTTCAAAAAATTCCAGCGCTTGGGCGCGACGAAGCTCTTTATCATGCGCCCCGATCCGCAGGGAGAGACGCACTCCCTTAATGTCGGTTCGGTGCG
>CAZNTM010000069.1:0-3864 GCA_964576005.1 uncultured Gammaproteobacteria bacterium | reverse complement strand
CCGCCCTCGCTTTTCAATTTGATTAGCACCCTAGATAGGCCTCGAGATGGAAGTGCGGCCCATTCGAGCCAGCAGACGGATAATCGTACTCATTCTTCACGTAACAGAGTTCACCATCGATGACCATCTCTTTAAATAGTTTTAACATCTCCAGGTAGCGCTGGGGCCTGGGATGCAACTTCGTTAAGCCAGCTGGGTTTTTCGGAAACTCGAGTGTCTTGACTACCAAATCAACAGCGCAACCCATGTAGTGGCAGGCGGTCTCATGCTTGTCGGTGGTGACTGGCCAAGCGTCGGTTATTTCCCAGCTTCCGATATAGAGCTTGGCGATTTCGAGTCGCGCTTTGAAATCATCCGTCTCCTCGATGGCTTGAAGAATCCCTCGATCGTGGGCCTTCACCAGGGCATCCAGTGTCGCCAAGGCCTCGCGCATCTTTGGCGCAGCTCGATTTGAAAGGATACTTTGTTTCTTGATTCTGATACCCTCCTGAATGCCCTTACAACCCGGATAGTCCACTAAGAACACGGTGTCTTTCCACTGCTCAAATGAGAGCGGGGGGATAAATTTGACTGGGTCCTGCTGCTTCCGACAGTTCCGGCACGAGGTTAGATTCGAGATCCAACTGCCTAGCCGCGCCAAGGCGGTGGAGAGCACCGCCACCCGCGGCTTTTGACTGCGCACGTACTCCGCGTATTTCTTCTTTGTCTCCCGTACTTTCTTGTACGGACAAAACTCGCCCTTGGCTTTGAGTTCGTCGCCCTTTTTCGGACGGCGCAGCGTGCTGCCGTACGATTTGGGAGGCGCTTGCTTTTTGTCATGACTCGCAGCAAACACAACCGTCGCATCCGGAAACGCGAACATCACGACCAACGCCATTGAAAGCAGCGCTGATGAGCGATTCAACGAGGGGGCAAGCCGCATAGCAACACTACTCACCGGGCCGTTCTCTGCCCTCGAAATAGGGGATCTCAAGAATTAAAAGCGCCTCGCTGTCTGAATCCTTTTCTCCTTTGAGGATCATGATCCTGATATTTCGTATGTAGGCCTTCTTGGGACCTCCCACTAAGTATCCTCGATTCTCTTTCATGTTCCACAACGCGTCAATATTATCGCCCTCGCTCTCGTAGGTCCTGGGAGATTTGAAGCCCAATTCTCCCGCTTCAGGGTCAACGTGGTCCGGCTTTATGAATGCCGGGCCCTTTGTTTTTCTCCTCCATTTGTATTTCCATTGTTCAGAGACTGACTTAATATAGAAGCCTTTCTCAAGGGGCTTCACTTGCTCTGGGTCTTTTAAGCCCACTTTAATGAACACATCTGGCATGTCCTGGGGTTTTGTGTATTTTTTTGTTTCACTCTCTTTACCAATGTAGTCGCTTACATATACGCCGGTGAGCGCGTTATACGCCTTTCCAGCTCGTAGAATTTCAAAACTTTCAACGAGCTCTGCCCCTTTCGTGATCTGGGGCCCGCCGGAAAGGACAGCACACATGAGGCTCAAGTAGTGGCTGCCCGCGCGTACACTCATTGGCGCACTCAAAAGTGCCACGGCGCATAACGCAGTGAGGAAAAAATGCGAACGCAACACTCTGCCCATAGCTAGAGGGGAAGGTTATCGCTTGCGATCAATTGCTCTACGTCCGCAAGGTCCACGTCTTCTGTCGGTCTCCTGTCGGCGCAGGTTGAAGGGCCCGCCACACTTTCATCCCCGACGAACACCCTCAAGAGTCGCGGCAAGAACTCCGCGCCATTGGGAACGTCTTTGGATTCCATCCCCTCGAGCCGGAGCGTCTGCAGCTGGAGGAGTTCTCCCAAGTCACTTGCAAGCTCGTCCAGAAAGGCGGTTCTCGCGGATTCACCGGCAGGCACGGAGAGCGTAAGACGACATGCCCTCCAGGGCTCATTGAGCGCCTTCTTGAAGTCAGTGTAGACTTGGAGATCTTTGCGCTCCACATATTTGCTTTGTCCTTCGCTCTCCCCCCCCGGATTCTGGGCTTCTAGCCGCCGCGGCAACCAGCAGCCCTCCTTTAAGAGGTCACTCATTGTTACAAACGCGATCGGAAACACCGGCACATGCGGATCCGCTTCCAGTTTTTTGGTAAAACGCTTGAAAAACTCTGCGAAGATGCGATACCGGTACTGCGCAAAATCCTCGAGAAACTTCGACTGTTTGAAAAGCCTATCTGCGGTCTCCTCTTTTATACTTCGGAAGAGCTCGGTCAACAAGAACGCATTGAGCCGCACTCCCTGCGAGAGCGCTGCGGCATCTACCCCATGGAGGAAGCGAGCAATCTCTTGGTACTGCTCTTGCTCGGGCGTGAGCGGCTCCCCTTCCTCGCTATAACTCTTCATGCGCTCGTCGGCTGCCGCACGCATGGCGAGAAAGCGGCGCTCCGACTCAAAGGAGCCGCTCACCGCGTCAACGCGTCCGAGCAACGCTGAATCAAACCCACTCGCGTCGGCAGTCGTCTCGAGGTCCTCGATGCCGAGCTCCGTATCCTCCATCATGGCAAGGAGTGCCAGCCGATGCTCGAGCGCTTCGAATACAGCGCCGAGCAGCGGCTCGTTTTGTTTTAAAATCGCTGCCTTTGCACGGTCGAAGGCGTAGAGGGTGAGTGCGCGGGCAAGTTCGAAGCGAGCACTTAAAACATCCTCCCGCTCTCTACCCTCTTCGAAATGAATGACGATCCGCGGGGTTTCTCCAGTCTCTTCGGCAGAGAGGTAACCGATGTCTCCATTATACGAGGCAGCATCAGCGATCAACTGAACACGGCCGCCGTCAGCCAAAAAGTCATCAGCGATCGCGAGCAACGGTTGATCGAGAACCCCGCGGCCGTCAGCAAGAAGCCCGCGAGGGTCTGGGTTTTCTTTCTTTAGCGCATCGTAGTTATTCTCGACTGTTTTTGTGAAACTCCCGGCGGAGAGGAGAAAAGTTTTTGGGGTCAATCCACCGGGCAACGCTCCCCCGACGCCGTTTTCCGTCTCGAAAATCGAATCAAGGCCGACGCTATTGGGTAAAGCGTACGACGTCTCTGATTGGGGGGGCTGCGCGACGACGGTCCTTGGAGTCAAAATACCGGGTCCAACACACCCCCCCGCCGTGTCGCAGTATCCTTGTTGGGTGCGACTGACCAAGGAATACGTCCCCACAGAAAGCAAGGCTACCGCTAAACCGATCCCCAATAATCGTGCTGGAAAATGCATAACTCCAGTATACCAAAACATCCGTTGTCATGCTATCCCAATCTTATATGAACCCTGTGAATAACCCCTTTGATATGCAGGCCATACGGGTTTTGCTTTTCGTGACTTTTCTCGGCCTCCTGCTGCTGCCTTCCCCATTGAAAGCGGCTCATATCCCTCTGCTCCCGATGTGCGCGCCGATTTCTTTTGGCATGGGCGATGACAACCCGGGAGTGGGAGAATTTACCCTTATGAAAGGGCAAGACCTCCTTGACTCGATCGCGCTCGTGAATAGTAGCCAAGCGCACGATTTACGCAGAGAAATCTACGTGGACGATCTTTTTGGCGATGAACAAAATAAGATGCCGGATCGGGAGGGAAATAGTCATCGAGATTAAACGCCCCAAGTTTGACGGTACGGAGCGGCCATAAATGACCCTCCGCGCAGCAAGCTGCGCGGTATCCGTGCGATGGTAACCCCTCGACTTCGCTCGGGGTATTTTTCACTTTTGCCATTCATCCCCGCAGCAAGCTGCGGGGTATTCTGGTAGTGAAAAATAAATAAACGCGCCGCTGCCCGTGTACCAACCGAGCGCGCCAGGAAGGCACGCGTTCGGTGTATCCGCTTCTGTGAATTACGAAACTCGGCGTTTTTATTCCCTGAGCGAAGTCGAAGGGGTAAA
>CAZNTM010000068.1:0-3881 GCA_964576005.1 uncultured Gammaproteobacteria bacterium | reverse complement strand
CGCTATGGTCGCGAGCGGGTTAGTCGGCAAGGGTGGCACGCTCGGGATGAGCAGACGAAGAATGGTGCATGGTGCGCGGGGGTGTTTGCGTCTCTCATCAAAATATGCTAGACTACTCCATAGTATGGAAACCTCTACGATGATCATTAAAGATTCAATCCCGATTCCAAAAGCAGCGCGGCGTCGCTGGATCAATCAGCAGGTTTTTGTTGGCGTGAGTGAGGACACGATTATTGTCAAACGCGTTGAGCCTCCGACTTGGGAAGAATTAATTCCTAAACTGAAAGCGGCAGGGAAGTCGCTTTCTCCAAAGGACCTTCGATCCGCGGTGGCATGGGCTCGCCGTCGTCCATAGGGTGCGGATATGCGTGTCGTCTTGGACACGAACGTTCTTGTCTCCGCTTTTCTTTTTGGCCGACATCTGGAGTTCATTGTTGAGGGGATTTCACACGGCGAATTCTCGCCGTGTTTTTCGTATACCACATGGTCTGAGCTTGAACGCGTGCTTACGTATCCGCATCTCGCCAAAGCATTCCAACGCGCCAATATAAGTGCTGCAGACGTCCTCGCGCGTCTGGAGGTTGATGCAATATTGGTTCCTGTGACCCCCTCCTCCCTTAAAATTCCAACGGATCCTGATGATGAGTCAATCCTTGCATGTGCGGCCGCCGCACGTGCCGCGGCGATTGTTACTGGCGATAGACATTTGCTCGAGGTTGCGCCTCGGTTTTTTATTCCAATTCTGACTCCGAAAGCGTTTCAAGTATTTGTGAGAGAAACAACCGATTCCACAGGGCTTGACCACAATACCCCCTAGGGGTATTGTGACCCTATGGAGCCTTCTATGAAAAAACGGGTGCTGCGACGATTAGCCATTATTCGCGGGCAAATCGCTGGGTTGGAGCGGATGGTGAAAGCCGAAAAGTACTGTGTGGATATCATCACCCAGTCCTCGGCCATCCAGCAGGCGCTCTCCGGCGTCGAGCAGCTCATGCTCGAGAATCATCTCGAAACCCACGTGGTAGAGCAAATGAAATCCGGAAAGCACAAGCAGGCTATCCGCGAGATGCTCAAAGTCTACGCGCTTGCAAAACGGCGATAAACATAAACGCTCAATTGTCAATCTCTAACTTCTTACTTCATTCTATCTATGCACCTCAATGCACAGAAGTTTTCGCTCGCGGCAGCCGGGACTATGGGAATTCTCTACGTCCTGTGCGCGCTTGTCGTTACGCTCTGGCCAGCGCAGTCTCTGCAACTCTTGGGCTGGCTCGTCCATCTGGTAAACGTCGAGAAGTTTGCCGGAGACGTCGCGATCACGTTTGGCGGATTTTTCGCCGGACTCATCCAAGCCATGCTCTACACCTACCTCGGATCATGGCTCTTCGTGTGGCTTCATAATCGGAGTCACTAAGTCATCACCACTGTCCTAAAATCAAGCGTCCTCCTGCTGGGCTCTATTGCTGCGGGGGTCGGGGTGCTCTTTCATCTGAAACTTGAACACAGGCACGAGAAATAAACAGACGTTTCGTACGCAGTGCGGCGAACAATTCCTGTATGAAAGAACAATTTCCCATTTCTGGCATGCATTGTGCTTCTTGCGTGCTTAAAATTGAGCGCGCGCTCTCTGGCGTACCGGGTGTCGCCAAAGCGAGTGTCAACATTGCTACGGAAACCGCGACCGTGGAGCACGAGGGCGCGTCGATCGAGGCCATGCAAAAAGCAGTGGCCGCAAAGGGATATACGTTGGTGACGAGTGAAGCCACTAGTCACTTGCCACTAGCCACGAGCGCGCACGGCGGTCACGAAGCGACAAGCTCGTCCCACGACCACCACCGCGCGCTCAAAGAAGCCGAGATTGCCAAGCTGAAACACAAAGTTTCGATTGGACTCGTACTTTCGGCGTTCGTTGTCGCCTTCAGTTTCCCGGATTATGTTCCGGCGTTGGCAGGCGCGATGCCGGTTCAGCTCCGGTTTTTTCTCCTGTTTTTACTTACAACTCCAGTGGAGTTTTGGATCGGCGCGCAGTTTTGGAAAGGAGCGCTGACTGCGGCAAAGAGTGGCAGTACGAGCATGGATACGCTCGTCGCCGTCGGGACCGGTGCGGCGTATGTCTACAGCGTTGTCGTTACGGTGATGGTAATTGGTAATTGGCAATTAGTAATTAGTGAAGTGAAGCTTGATGCCTACTATGATGTTGCCGCGGTGGTCACCACCCTCGTGCTCCTTGGCAAATATCTCGAAGCCAAGGCAAAGGGGTCTGCGTCCGAGGCGATTAAAAAGTTGCTTCGATTACAGGCAAAAACCGCGCGGATCATCCATAAAGGAGGACATGAACAAGATATTCCGATTGAACAGGTAAATGGGGGAGATATGTTGCGCGTCCGGCCCGGGGAAAAAGTGCCGGTGGATGGGGTTATTGTTGAAGGCAACTCGACGCTGGACGAATCCATGGTCACTGGGGAGTCCCTGCCCGTGGATAAGAAAGCAGGAGATGAGCTCATTGGCTCCACCATCAACAAAACCGGAGCATTTATCATGAAAGCGACCAAAGTGGGCAAAGACACGTTTTTAGCCCAGATTATCAAACTCGTGGAAGAAGCGCAGGGCTCTAAAGCGCCAATTCAACGATTTGCCGATCGGGTAGTGGAGTACTTCGTGCCAATCGTTCTTGGGATTGCGGCGCTCTCATTTGTTCTCTGGCTCGTGTGGGGTCCAGCGCCCTCGCTTGTGTTTGCGCTGGTGAACGCCGTGGCCGTGCTTGTCGTGGCATGTCCGTGCGCGCTAGGGCTTGCAACTCCCACGGCGATTATGGTGGGAACTGGCCGTGCAGCCGAACGCGGCATTATTATCCGCGATGCCGAGGCGTTGGAAACCGCAGGCAAACTCACTGTGGTGGTGCTTGATAAAACCGGAACGCTCACCAAGGGAGAACCGGCAGTCACTGATGTGCTTGAAGTAAAGGATGGAAAAGCTGCGCACTTCTTGGATAGTGCAGGCAGCCATGTTGTCCGGCTTGCCGCAAGTTTAGAAAAACTCTCTGAACACCCGATTGCAAAAGCCGTCGTAAGCTATGCTGCGAGTCTTGGGAAAGACTCAACGCATCCGCTCGACACGGCAGTGAAGAAAGAGGCGAGCAATCCCTTACCCGTTACTGATTTTGTGGCTATCCCCGGAAAAGGACTTTCTGGCGTCCTTGATGTAGATGGCACGCCAACGAAGATGTTTTTAGGAAATCGTGCGCTGCTTGCCGACATCGGTGTTACGTTTTCTTCGGATATCGAAAGCCAGGCGCAAACGCTCGAAGGCATGGGAAAAACGTTGCTCTTCCTTGCAACAAAAGAAAAACTCCTCGGGGTACTCGCAGTGGCTGATACGCTCAAAGAATCTGCGAGCCGGGCGGTCGAGCAGCTCAAACGCCTCGGGCTTGAAGTTTGGATGATTACCGGAGATAATGAGCGTACTGCCGCGGCCATTGGCAAACAGGTAGGCATTGACAACGTGATGGCAAAAGTCTTGCCAAACGAGAAAGCAGCGAAAGTGAAGGAGCTACAAGGACCCTCATCGGTCGGGACGACCAATCGGCGTCGGTTGGTCGCCATGGTGGGCGATGGGATTAACGACGCTCCGGCGTTGACGCAGGCAGATGTTGGCATTGCGATCGGCACGGGCACAGACATTGCGATTGAAAGCAGCGACATCACACTCATTTCCGGGGACCCCATGGGCGTGGCCGAGGCCATTGCGCTTTCCCGTCGGACGCTTTCCAACATCAAGCAAAATTTGTTTTGGGCAAGCATCTACAACCTTGTGCTCATTCCGGTGGCTGCTGGCATCCTCTGGCCACTTAATGGTACATTGCTTAATCCCATTCTTGCCGG
>CAZNTM010000067.1:916-3899 GCA_964576005.1 uncultured Gammaproteobacteria bacterium | reverse complement strand
GCCACGCGCGTTGGTCTACGCGTGTGATCGCGGGTTTCTAAGAAAATCTAAAGGTACTTTTCGACAAGGAAGTTCTCGACTTCGCTCGAACAGTTCGACGTTGCTCACTGCAGGCAATATTCTTCGAGCCGAGTCGAGAAGTACCCTTGTTGTCTGTGACGTGAAGGTGGCCGTGGTGATTCAAGAAATGGTGCAATCTGAAGTCGCTGGAGTTGCGTTTACCGTGCATCCGGTAACGAAGGATCGCAATCAGATGATCATTGAAGCAGTCTGGGGATTGGGCGAGGCGCTTGTCTCCGGGCAGGTGACGCCCGATAGCTACGTCGTTGGGAAACGAGAACGAATGCTTCTGGATATTTCAACAAGTATCCAAGAACGCATGATTGCCAAAGGGGGGTGGGTTTTGGTTCCAAAGGGTCAGCAAAAAAAGCAGAAGCTCGATGGCAAGCAGATTCTTGAGTTGGCCGGGATTTGTCTTGGAATCGAGAAGCACTACGGGTTCCCATGCGACATTGAGTGGGCGTTTGCGCGAGGCAAGTTTTGGGTAACGCAGAGTCGACCGATCACGACGTTATAGCGATGCCAATATACGAATGACATACAAATTATACCAATAATACAAATGTGACGTGAAACGCTATTCGTATTATTTGTATCATTGGTATGCATTAGTATATTGGCATCGCGGTTATGAAGGTAGTTTTTCTCCAAGATGTCCCCGCCCAAAAGGCCCACCGCGACGACGTCCGCGAGGTCGCCGAGGGTTTTGCCCGTAATTTTTTGTTTCCAAAGGGGCTGGCGCTGCCGGCAACACCACACGTGCTTCTCGGAGTGCAGCGCCGCGCACGATTGACGCAACGTTTAGAGCAAGGGAAACAGTCTGCGCAATCCGCGATGGTGAAGAAACTCGAGGCCTTGACGTTAGCATTTTCAGCAAAAGCGCATGATGGTAAACTCTATGGCGGGATTGGCAAATCACCGCTCATCGAAGCGCTGGCAAAGCGCGGCGTGCGGGTGAAAGAAAAGCACATCCTCCTTGAGCATCCGATCAAGATCGTCGGGGAGCATCGGGTGAAAGTGCATCTTGGGGAAGGGGTGGAGGGGCAATTCACTGTTCGCGTGAGTGAGGAAAACAGTCGGGGAATTAGTAAATAGTAACTAGTAATTCAGTGAATCGAGACGATCGAAAAATTACTAATTACCAATTACTAGTTTCTCATAGGTCCGTATGTCTAAATTCATCTTCGTCATCGGTGGCGTCATGAGTGGGGTGGGCAAAGGCACCACGACCGCGGCGTTAGGACGGTTATTGCTCTCCAAGGGCTATCGCGTGACCGCGGTAAAGATTGATCCCTACGTGAACATTGACGCCGGGACTATGAACCCGACCGAGCATGGGGAGGTGTTTGTGACTGAAGACGGCGATGAAACAGACCAGGACATCGGCAGTTACGAACGGTTTTTGGATACGAATATCCTCTCAACGAACTACATGACGACCGGCAGGGTGTACCAGTCGGTCATTGAGCGCGAGCGCACGCTTGGCTATGGCGGCCGGTGTGTTGAGGTGGTGCCGGACGTCCCGAATGAGGTGATTCGTCGCCTTAAGGCAGCAGCGCAGAAGTCAAAAGCGGATATTGTGCTTGTTGAGGTCGGCGGCACGGCCGGCGAGTACCAGAACATCCTCTTCCTCGAGGCGGCCCGGATGATGAAACTTGCAAATCCCTCTGATGTGCTTTTTGTTTTGGTGAGTTATTTGCCGGTTCCGCACCGTCTGGGTGAAATGAAGACAAAGCCCACGCAGTACGCAGCGCGAACCCTTAATGCCGCAGGGATTCAGGCAGACTTCGTTGTCGCGCGTTCAGAGTATGCTCTTGATGAACCACGGCGGGCAAAGATGAGCGTGCTCTGTGGCGTTGCGCCGGAAGATATCATTCCCTCGCCAGATCTCCCCAGCGTGTATGAGGCGCCGATTCACTACGACGAAGAACACTTTGGCGAGCGCGTGCTCAAGAAACTCAAGTTGCGCGTCAGGCGACCTAATCTTGGCGCGTGGAAAGCAATGATAAAACGAATGCAGACCGCAACAAAACCGCTTCGGATCGGCATTGTGGGGAAGTATTTTTCAACAGGAAACTTCGTGCTCTCGGACGTGTATTTTTCGGTCATTGAAGCGCTCAAGCACGCGATTGGGCAAGCAGGCATGAAGCCGGAACTCGTGTGGTTAAACAGCGAAGAGTATGAAAAAAATCCTGGCAAGGTGAAGGAGCTTTTGAAGTTTGACGGGGTGCTCATTCCCGGCGGCTTTGGCACGCGCGGGGTCGAGGGAAAAATCCGGGCAATCGAATTTGTTCGGGAGCATCGCATTGCGTACTTTGGTCTCTGTTACGGCATGCAGTTGGCTGCGGTGGAATTTGCGCGAAATGTCTGCGGGTTAAAGAAAGCAAACACCACCGAAGTGGATCAAAAAACTCCGCATCCGGTTATTGCGATTTTGCCAGAACAAGAGCAATTCACAAAGCAGCTTCGCTACGGGGGTACCATGCGCTTGGGCGCGTATCCCTGTGCCCTAAAGAAGGGCAGTGTCGCCGAGCGAGCGTATGGTGAGCGCCTCATCATGGAACGTCACCGGCACCGCTACGAATTGAACAATGCCTACCGCGAGGAGTTTGAAAAGCGCGGGATGATTGCTTCGGGCACTTCTCCAGACGGCCGGCTCGTGGAGATTGTTGAGATTCCAAAACATCCGTTTTTTGTCGGGGTACAATTCCATCCCGAATTCCTCTCACGTCCGCTGCGCCCGCATCCGCTGTTTCGGGCGTTTGTCAAAGCGGCGGCACGGCGGCGAGGGAAGTAAAATAATTTATTCCCTGAGCTTGTCGAAGGGCTACCGAAAATGGAATGGCTTCGACTCCGCTCAGCCAATAATATTCCCTGAGCTTGTCGAAGGGCTACCGAAAATGGAATGGCTTCGACTCCGCTC
>CAZNTM010000067.1:0-816 GCA_964576005.1 uncultured Gammaproteobacteria bacterium | reverse complement strand
AGCCAATAATATTCCCTGAGCTTGTCGAAGGGCTACCTATGACATGGCGATGGTATGTCTACATATTAGAGTGCGAGGACGGAAGCTATTATACTGGGATGACGTGGCAAGTGGATTCACGATGGACTCAACACCTCTCAAGACTTGGGAGTCGCTACACGGCCAAACATCGCCCGAAGCGTGTCGCATATGTTGAGGAATATGAAAATCTAGAGGAGGCTCGACAACGGGAACGACAGATTAAAGGATGGACTCGGCAGAAGAAAGAAATGCTCATCAGTGGCACATGGAGAAAATGGTAGCCCTTCGACAAGCTCAGGGGATAACAAAATGAACCCGTATGGGTTCATTTTGTTATCTGTCTCGTAGTGTATTGTCAAATCGCTTTCTTCGTCGGTGCAACCACATGGACAAATCGTCTCCACGCTCGCGCGCCGTCAAAGCGAACAACTTTGCGACGGGTAAACTGGATCACTCCTTGAGCAACGGAGTAGAGCGTGTCGTCCTTGCCGCGGCGGACGTTTTGTCCCGGAAAGAATTTTGTCCCGCGCTGGCGGATGATGATGGATCCGGGTTGTGCCCGCTGTCCGCCAAAGAGTTTGACGCCCAAGCGCTGTCCGGCAGAGTCCCGGCCTAAGGATGTAGAACCTCCTGCTTTTTTATGGGCCATAGTCGAAGGGGATAGGGTATAGGGGATAGGATAGTGAAAATTGTTTCGGCGGTCAAACGAGGCAAGAAAAAAAGAACGCCTACGACAGTGATGAAGTAAGCGGTCATTGGCGTGACACTTGTTTCGGGCAGGTGCATTGATCAAAG
>CAZNTM010000066.1:0-4142 GCA_964576005.1 uncultured Gammaproteobacteria bacterium | reverse complement strand
AAGAATTTTTAGACGAGTAGACATACTCGATAATAACTCATTACTCATTACTCATTACTCATTACTCATTTCCCGATTTTGCTGCTTCAAACTCCTTCTTTGCCTGCTCAATCTCAAGGATTTGCCGCGGATCCGAGGTAATAATCTGATCTTCGGTGTATGAGGCAATGACTTTGATTGCGGCGTGCTTGTCTCCGGCAAAGAAGATCCCCTCCCCGACGGCGGATTCTAGCAGCAAGTACCGCTCCCCTTCGGTGAGCAAGAACGTTTTTGCCACTGGCTCGATGGCCGAGGGCGCCTGCTTCATGAGCACCCGGATGGAGCTGTTGTTTAAGATCGCCTGCCCGTAGGCGCTCTGGAGAAAGTCCTGGACGTCCTGCGTGATCGTCGTAAGGCCCAAGTAGTACTTCCGACAGCGCTTCGCAAGCGCATAAACGAACTTCGCGCTATCCTCCTGCTGCATGAGCCACCACGCCTCATCAATGACAAGGATGCGTTTTTTTAGCTCGGATCTCACCACGTTCCAGATGAAGTTCACGATCGTGTAGATCGCAATGGGCCGGAGCTCGTCTTCAAGATCGCGCACCGAGAACACGACGAACTGATTCTTCATGTCCACGTTCGTCGGGTGGTTCAGCAGACCCGCAAACGTCCCTTCGGTGTATTTTTTCAACCGCAACGCCAAATTCGCTCCCCCTTCCATCCCGCCGAGAACTTCCTCAAGGTCCTTAAGCAGCGGGGGTTCCACACGGGCAAGATCGGCGTTGGCCGTGATATCTTTCTTTGCATACGATTCCAAAAGCGCGCGGTCCATGAGCGAATCTTCTTCGTGCGTGAAGTTCCCAAGCATGAGCCGGAGCAGACCTTTAAGCGTAATGACCGCCGAGCGGATGATGTCTTCGCTGCTGCTCGCTTCCTTGGATACCGGACGGGGCAGATCGAATGGGTTAATCTTTGCGGCGCCAGAAAGCGTGATGTTGATGTAGGTGCCGCCGACCGCGTCGCAGAGGTGCTGGTACTCGCGCTCCGGATCAATAACGACGATGTCGGTGCCATACATGAGCGTGCGGAGAATCTCAAGTTTGATCGCGTAGGATTTCCCCGCCCCCGAGGTCGCGAAGACCACGGCGTTCGCGTTTGGCAAACTAAACCGGTCGAAGATGATGAGGCTGTTGTTGTGGCGGTTGATCCCGTAGAGAATCCCGCGGTCGCTGGAAAGATCGCTTGAGATAAACGGAAAACTGGAGGCTGCGGGCGAGGTGTTCATGTTCTGCGCAATCTGAAGCTCGTCCCGGCCCAACGGCAGCGTCGAGTGAAATCCCTGCTCGGATTGAAAGAACACTTTGCGCGAGTAGACGAGGTGCGAGGCAAAGATCTGCTCGATTTTTTCACTCAATTCATCGAGGAGTTGCTTTGTCGTCGCATAGACCGTGACGTACAGGGCCACTTGGAAGAACTTCTCCGTCCCCTGGGTGAGGGAATCCCGGAGCTCCTCAATGTCTTTGAGCGCGGTCTCGCGCATGGGATCGCGTGGACGGCCTTTTTCCTGATCCGAGGCAAGCTGCGCCTGGAGCACGCCGGCTTTATTCCGGAGTTGCTTTAAGATCATCCCCGAGTCAATCGGGTAGAAGAACATGCTGATATCCAAGGCAGCCGAGAAGTTGATGATCGGCGCAAACCAGCCTACGGTGATGTAGCGGGGGTAGGCCATGACAAAGAGTGTGCGGGCAAACGTCGAGCCAATGAGGACGTGATCGCTCTCAACGCGGAAACTCGCCGGAGCAATAAGATCGCGCACGGACACGATGCCCTGCGCTAACGCCCGCTGCGCTTCCAGCAGCTCCTTGGTCTCGACCTCCTGAATCGCCGCAGTTTCAGCTGCTTGCGATGTTTTTTTCTGAAAGAGGCGGAATGCCATATCACGCTTCGACTTTGAGCTCCCCCACTTCGGGAAGCGCTTCCACACGCGCGAGGTCGGGGTTGTACGTGGCGTAGAAGAGCTCGATGAGATGCTGGGTGGAAAGCTGTACCGAGCGCAGCCCAATGCCGGCAAGTCCGGTAAGAATGTGGTCCACGCGCTCGCCGAGCTCGCGGTGCGCTTTGGCAAACTCGTCCTCGCTTAAACGCACCGACCTTGCGGGATTAAGCACCGTTGCCGCCCGCGCGAGAAACCCGCGCGCTTTGCGCGCTCCACCGCTGGGATCATACGGCACGATGACGTAGAAACGCTTCGTCATAATCTCGGCGAGCTTCACGAGCTCGCGGACGAAGTTGCGGTAGTCCTTTGTCTGCATCCGCAAGAGCTCATTCGTCTGCTCGCGCTCGAGGTTCTCGAGGTCCTTGAGGTAGGGATCAATCGAGAGCGGCCGCGATTGGATCACGATGTGCAGTTGATGCTCGAGCGCATTGAGAAACGCGACGTACGCCTGAATGGTTGCCTTCTGTTCTTCTTCGGATTTCAGAGCGAAATTAAGCGACGAGACAAGCAAAACTGCGCGCAAGGTCCCATCGTTTAACACCACGAGGTCATCGCGGATTTGCGCGATGTCAAGGTAAAGCTGCGTTGCTTTCTTATGCTCGACGTTGGCCATACTCATGACGATCTGCCGGATGGATAAGTCCGCCGGTATCAACGAGCAGCGAGAGCTCTGAAATGGTCCGCGCCTCAAGGTGCGGCGCGGTTGCCGCTGCCGACGGCTTTGAGCTTACCGGCAACGGCGAGAAGAGTTCAGAGGTCGGCACCCCCACCTTTTTCCAGATGCGCACGCGCGGCCGTCGCATTGCCACAATGACATCAAGGAAGAATTCGTGAAACGTCCGGCCATTCACACGCAAGAATGCGATGACCCCGGTAAACACCAAGATGAAAAACGCGAGCACGAGAAAAAGGGAAAAATCAGCCAACCGGTACGCGAGGAAGATGAGCAGCAACCCGAAAAGACTAATGAAAAACTGCCGCGTCGTCACCGGCCCGATGATCTTGTCTTCGACGTCAATGAATTGTGGAACGGTAAATTGTTGCATACTCACAACCCCATCCACTCGTTCAATGAGGCGACTGCCGAAAACTCTGCGGCGGTGATCGCACGCTTGCCTTCTTGCTCAAGCGTTTTCCCAAGTTCTGCTGCCGGCAGTTTGCGCAGGAGCATCGCCCGACCGAACTCAAGGTAGAGGCGAAACACTTCAGAGCGCTTCCAGTACTCCACCGCCGTCAGCCGCATCGCATAGTCCTGTTTTGCGATTCCTTCGAGCTTCTGCTTGAGCAGCTCTCCCCGCGCTTTCGGGTCATCGGCAAGCCGGCGGAAATCCTCCAGCGTAAAATTAAACTCCTCGGAAGGACCAACAAGATGACCGTCGGTTTTCCCCGACCACCAACTCCGGGAAGAAGCAGAAGCTCCGCGAGTTGCCGGCGGGCGGATATCAACAACCGCCGGACGCGCGCCGCCATCAACCGGTGTCGGAGCAACTACCTTTCGACTTGGCGTTGGCGGCGGGGGTGGAGCTTTCACCGCCGGGCGAGCTGTGTTGCCTGGCGCTCTGGAGGCAGTAACGGGAACTTGCCGCGCAAGCAGAGGCGGCACTGCCTCCCTTGGTCGCAATCGTTCTGGTGATGAAGGCAATGGGGCAAACGTCGTTGGCTCAAGAGGTAAAGGCAGCGGCGGAGCCGATACCGCGCTTGACGGCGCGCTTGAAGGCAATGGCTTTGGTAAAACGGTAAACGGACCCTTTGCCGAAGCCTCAACAATCACTCCCAGACAGGTTTTTGCAACGTCTGCGCTAAGCCCCACCCCGCCGATCTTTGGAGATCGCAACAGAAAATCCTCAAGCTCTCTCGCTTTCACCCGGCCAGTGAGAAAGAGGGTAACGAAACTCCGAAGCCTCCGCGCAAGCCCTTCCTCGGCTGATGGTATGGGGCACTGTCCAACCACACGCTCGGCAACGCTCTCAAGCCCAGCATCATAGAGCGGCGCCGGGCCGGAAAAAACCGTTCTTGGCGTTGCCGAAATCGGCTCGAGTCTCGTGGGAGGTTGAGCGTTTGATGGCGCGCGCACCGCTGCTGCAAGGGATGGAGTCCCGGTGGAACTTAAACGGAGCACCTCGCTTAGAGGCTTGCGCACGAACGTGCCGTCGGGAAGTTTCAC
>CAZNTM010000065.1:0-4301 GCA_964576005.1 uncultured Gammaproteobacteria bacterium | reverse complement strand
GATCTTCGTCACCACGCCGGCGCCAACCGTATGCCCTCCTTCGCGGATGGCAAACCGCTGCTTCTCTTCAAGCGCCACCGGCACAATGAGCTTTACGGAAAGATTCGCGGTGTCTCCGGGCATGACCATCTCCACCCCCTGCGGCAACGTCACCTCTCCGGTCACGTCGGTCGTCCGGATGTAAAACTGCGGCTTATACCCTTTGAAGAAGGGTTTGTGCCGCCCGCCCTCTTCTTTCGTGAGCGCGTAAATCTCCGCTTCAAATTCCGTGTGCGGGGTGACCGTCCCCGGTTTTGCGAGCACCTGTCCGCGCTCGACTTCCTCTTTCTTCACTCCGCGCAACAGCACACCAGCATTATCCCCGGCCCGCCCTTCATCAAGGGTCTTATTAAACATTTCAATGCCAGTAACGACCGTCTTGGTGGTTGGACGAAGCCCAACAAGTTCAACTTCCTCGCTGACCTTTACTATGCCGCGCTCGATTCTGCCCGTCACGACGGTCCCGCGGCCTTCAATAGAGAAGACATCTTCCACCGGCATGAGGTACGGCTTGTCCACCTCCCGCACCGGCTCGGGAATGTACTCATCCAACGTCGTGATGAGCGTATAGACCGCTTCGGCCTCGGGTCCGGTTGGATTCTCAAGAGCTTTGAGCGCGCTGCCGCGGATGATCGGGGTGCTGCTGCCGGGGAATTGGTACTTCTTCAGGAGCTCCCGGATCTCCTCCTCGACCAAATCAATAAGCTCTTTGTCTTCCACCATGTCCACCTTGTTCAGAAATACGGCGATCGAGGGCACGCCCACTTGCCGCGCGAGTAGAATGTGCTCCCGCGTCTGCGGCATCGGGCCATCGGTGGCCGAAACGACGAGGATGGCGCCGTCCATCTGCGCAGCGCCGGTGATCATGTTCTTCACGTAATCAGCATGTCCCGGACAGTCCACGTGCGCGTAGTGACGCTTTGGAGATTCATACTCCACGTGGGCCGTCGCAATGGTGATCCCGCGCGCTTTCTCTTCCGGGGCATTGTCAATGTCATCCACCCCCTTCTTCTGCGCCACAAGCCCTTTTGCCGAAAGCACCGCAAGAATTGCGGCAGTTAAGGTCGTCTTCCCATGGTCCACGTGCCCAATGGTGCCAACGTTGACATGCGGCTTTGTTCGTTCAAATTTTCCTGCCATAACAAAAAACAGATAAGTTATTCTCAATGAGGTTCACCATGATGCTACAACAAACCCAAAAGCCAGTCAAGGCTTGAGTTCTTGAAGCAGGGCGTTCCGACGTTCGAGAACTTTTTTCGTGCTTGGGGCGGTTTTCCGGGACTTCAACCCCTTCTTCTTCGACGTTCGCTTCGGAGCCTTCAGCGCCTTTTTCAGAACCTTTGGCTTGCTCAAGTGAAGCGCCCGGCCGGAAACGGTGGCGCGGGCTCCCCACGGCATCGCCATGCCAAACAAAAATATCGCCGCGAAAAGTGCAAGAGCGAAGAATGAACGTCGAGACATATTCGTGAAGGATTATGGTTCTGTGCGAGACTCTTCCGCAGTGTCTTCAGCGTCCTGCTCTCCTCCGGCAATCCTCTCCATGGCTGCCGCGACCGATTGAATTTCCCGCTGCCAGTCTGCGAGGAGTTTTTGCACACTACGATACTGGGATCGGGAAGAGAAAAGTTGGTTTAAGGCATCGGCAGTTGAAAGCCATTCAACAGATTCTGACTGAACACTCGCAGCGTCCTCGCGTTCAAGAGATTCCGCGATCGCCGCGCTCTTGGCATTGAGATCATCCCAGAGCGCGCTGATCCGGGATTGCATGGTAAGCTCATTTCCAAGCTCACTCATGAGGGCTACCCACTGCGCAAGTACTGATGTATCAGCAAGAGTGACTGGATGAAGCTGTTGGGCTGCTGCAAGCCAGTCGGTCACCTTTGCTGAAGCTGTCGTGATATCGCCGGATGCGTAAAGCTGACTTACCCCGGCTGCGAGTGATTCAAGATTTCGCCACCCCTGCTCGAATGCAAGACCCTGCCACTCTTCCTGCACGCTTCTCTCCTCTTCTTTCATCTGCTCAATCCACTCAAGCAACGTCTGGCTTCCCGGATTCCGACGCTGGAGTTTTTTTGCAATTTCAAACCATTCCTGAAAAAGCGAAGGCAACACCTCAAACCGTCCCGCCTCCCGGAGCCCGGGAATCGTACTTTGCAGTTGCTCAAGACGCGCGACGTTTTGTGCGAGTGACCGGCTTGCCTCCTCCGCAGTCGGAGTAAACCGTATCTCTGGGCCAGTGAACGAGGAGTCTTTCGCGTTCTCTTCGGCAAAGCGGGCCTTCAGCGCATCAACCTCATCTTCAGAAAGCGGATTGCCAGAGAGCTCAAGTGAGCGGAGTTCGTAGCGTATCGGAAGCGTCGGGATCTCAAAGAACCATCGGGGAAGATGCTCGAGCCGGTTATTGCGCAACGAAAGGGAAATCACATGCATCCGCGGCCCAAACACCGGCACATCCGTGAGCTTGTTATCGTCGAGATAAATGTACGAAGGCCATCCCTCTTTGCCCAAGGTCAACTGTCCGAAAGAATCGGGGAGTTGCTCAAGCTCGTTGTTGCGAAGATCAAGGGTCCCGTAGATATCGAGCTGTCCGAAAGACTCCGGCAATGTCTGCAATACATTATCCGAGAGATCGAGATGTCGGAGCGCATGGCAATCGCCGAAATCCTCTGGAAGACTCTCGAGTTTATTCTTCGCAAGAGCGAGCTCAATGCGCTGCTCATCGGCGTCTTGACCAACGCCGCAAAACCCGGGCGGCAAACTCCGGAGCTCGTTCTGTTCGAGTTGCAAAAGTTCGATCTTCCGGAGATTCTTTATCTGCTCTGGCAGCGTCCGGAGCTTATTCAGGCGGAGATCGAGGCGCTTGAGCTTGCCCCAAGATTTGATTTCAGGCGGGAGCGTTTCGAGTTTGTTATTCGTCGCGTCCACATACTGCAACTCTGTCAACGCCGCGATTCCCTGCGGGAGCGCCCGGTGACCTTGACTGCCAAGCGAGAGTTCGCAGACTTTCCGCGGGTCTTTGCGGGAAATCCGGATCGCGGTGTCAAGATCGCGCACTTCCGGGCAGGATTGGGCCGCACCGCTATCGAGTACCGGGGAGGCAACATACACCCCAACGGCAAGCGCCGCGCCAGACGTCGCGAACACGAGCAATGCGGCCGTCAACCGCTCATAGGTTTTTGGTGAAAAGGCGCTCATACGCAATACCTATCCACAACAAGAATAGCACAAACCGGTTAGGAGCGCACGGTTGCACCAAGGGCACGCTCAAGTTGGGCTCTCACCTTGTCTTGGATCCGATCTACCTCCTCGCTGGTGAGCGTCCGGGAAAGAGCGCTATACGTCAAATGAAACCCAAAACTCTTTGTGCCGAGGCTCAATGGCTTGCCCTCAAAAACCTCGAAGAGTTCAACCGAAAGATCAATGCCATCGCTCCCGCGCAAGTGCGGGAGCACCGCAGCGTAAGAAACCCCTTGCGCAACGACAATCGAAAGATCGCGACGCACCGGCGGAAAGGCAGGCAGCGGCACAAACTGCGCGCGGTTGCCATGAAGTCCGTCCCCTTCGATTGCCGCTTCAACGACGATGACGCTCATGCGCAACTTCCACGGCTCGACGTTCTGCCGGGAAAGAACATGCGCTTGCGCATCGGGGATTCTAGCCGCGACAAGCGCCGCCTTGAGCGCACGAAGATTCTCCGCGCCCGCGCGCGCCACTGCAGCAACATGAAGCGTCTCGCGCATACCACCGACTTCCCCGACGCTCCCCCGGGGGAGGTCGGAGCTCCGGCCTCGCGGCGTCGGAGCTGACTTCTGAAATACCCTGCCAATTTCAAACACGTTTGGTTCAAGACCAAGGGATGCGTTCTTCCCGGCTGCCTCAAGCAACTGCGGGAGCAGACTCGATCGAAGATACTCTTGGGTGGAACTGAACGGATTCTCCACTCGCGCATGCCCGGAAACTTTAAGCCCCATGCGTTCGATGTCGCGCACCCCATAGAACGAGTAGAGGAGGAGCTCATCAAACCCGCAATCCAGAAAGGCGCGACGGACACGGCGCTCGGCGACAAAACCGGAAGAAGACCGCGGCGGAACAATGCTGCCAACAAGCGCGGTCGTCGGGAGGGTGTTGTACGGGAGCATCCGACCCACTTCTTCCACAAGATCGTGCGGCCCTTTGATGTCGTGCCGCCAGCTTGGCGCGGTCACGGTGAAAGCTGCTAGCTTATAGCTTTTAGCTTTTAGCTTAACGGTGAAACCGAGTGA
>CAZNTM010000064.1:0-4324 GCA_964576005.1 uncultured Gammaproteobacteria bacterium | reverse complement strand
CCAGATTTGTCAGAACAAAATCTGAAGAATAGCCCAGCTATTATGAAGATTTTTTCTGATCAAAGATGGGGCGAAGATGAGATGAAATTGGAAAGGTTATTTGTTGACAAGCCCTAAGACAAGTAAAGCAAGCTTGTTATTCCGACGCAAGAGGATAACCCTTGGCGTACCACTTGAAAATCTCTTTGGCAATTGAGAGCGCTGCTCCACTTCCCTCTCCACCTTCCTCCACCAACACGGTGACCGCAATGCGCGGATCTCCTGATGGTGCAAAGCCGGTAAACCAGCTATGCGGCGGCCGTTGCTCGTGCCACTGGGCAGTACCGGTCTTTCCGGAAACGGCAATGGGCAGATCTCCAAGACGACGCGCACTCCCCTGTGTTACGGCGGCGCGTAACCCCTCGCGCACGATTGAGAGGGCATGAGAATCGGAAACGGCTCTCTCAAGCATCCTTTCCCCCTCTGATGCAACAAGAAAGGGTTTGAAGCGTTTGCCACCATTTGCGAGACTTGCGGTGGCAACGGCAAGCTGCATGGGAGTGACGAGCACGTCGCCTTGTCCAATGGAGAGATGGTAGGTATCGCCGATATACCAACGCTGTCCCTTTGTTCTCTGTTTCCACTGCGGGGTTGGGAAAAGGCCAGAAGCCTCCATAAGCCCAATCCCGCTTTTTTGTGAGAAACCAAAAGACGCAAGCGCTTCACCTGCTTCCTTTACTCCCAAACCTTCCTGGCGCGGATACTGTCCGTCAGAGAACGGGTATCCTCCAATGGCAAGGTAGAAGAAGGTGTTGACCGATTCGGCAATGGCCCGAATGACGGTTGTCGGCCCATGTCCTCCGGCTTTCCAATCTGGAAAGAAAGAATCCCGGATTTGGATTCCTCCGCGGCTGGAGACAACCGTCCTGCGGCTGATCGTCCCCCGGGCAAGAGCGGCGGCGGCGAGAAACGGCTTGAGCGTTGACCCGGGAGGATATTGACCAACGAGTGGACGGAAAAAGAGCGGCCGTCGGGGATCCTGAAGCAATTGGGCGATTCGCGTTGTATCCCGCTGTCCGGTAAAATCGTTCGGTGAAAAATCAGGAGCGGTCACAAGCGCGAGGACTGCGCCGGAGTTGACATCAAGAACGACGACGCTTCCGTTTCGATTTGGCGCAACCGCCTCAAATACATCCGCAGCGACGCGCTGCAAGGCGCTGTCCACCGTAAGATCAATGCTCCTGCCGGCACGCGACGGACGTTCGGAGGACGGAGATTGCACTGTCCCGTCGGCGCCCACCTCGTAGACCATGGCGCCATGAACCCCCCGGAGTGTTGATTCAAACGCCTGCTCAATCCCCTGTTTGCCAATGAGGTCATCCCGGCGATACCCTGCGATCCGAAGGGTTTGGTACTCGTTCGGTCCAACGCGGCCCGTGTACCCGAGTAACCCCCCAAATCCTCTCCCGACCGTATACTCACGTTCCGGCCGGAACACAACATCAATTGCCGGATGATTCATCGCCGCCATGAGCGGCAAAGCCTGTTGGTGGGTAATCCTCTCTTTGAGGATAACGTATTCGGCTTCACCGCTATCGCGGAGCACCATTTCAATATCGTCTCTGGTCATCCCGAGGATATCGGCGATTTGGGAAAAGAGCGCCTCACGGGCTTCCAACGTTTTTGAAAGACGGTCAGGAAAGAGCAGGACCGAAAATCGTGGCACGGTGGTCGCAAGGATCACCCCGTGACGATCGCGGATATCTCCGCGCGCCGCAGGCAGGAGCACTTCGCGCGTACGGTTGCGCGCGGAGCGCTCGCGCCAGTCTTCTCCCTGAACAACGACAAGCTGGAGCGTGCGCCCGAAGAGGACCAGAAACGCTGCGAACAAACTGATCGCGAGGATGAGGGTACGGGCGCGCGTAATCGTTGGACCAACGAACAATGGCGCCCCGGCGTCAAGCACCCGAGGGGTATAAATTTCTTCAAAAGAAATCTTTGGTCCCTTCACCAGAGCCATGGCTGCTTCTTTCGGACATTCCAGAGCAGCGCGAGCAGCACCACGGTCGTGGCGATGCTCACCGTACTCTTAAAGAGAAACGTTGACCACGGAAACGGCAGTCCGGTCGGGAGCAGCCAAAGCGTAATGACCGCGACGAGGCTTGACTCAAACAGGAGGACCGCTGTGATGGCGCGTAAAACCGCAGAGGCAAAGTGCTGGAGCGGTAACAAACGATCAAGGACGATCAGTGATAACGCCGGCGCAATAAAACTCACCGTGAGCGCGCCGCGGGGGGAAGAGAAAATATCCACGAGGACAATAACGAGGACCATCCACCAGCGAGGCACCGCAGAGCGATAGGAAAGAATCCACCAAGCGACAAACGCCGGCATGAGGATGCTCCCGGAGGTCAACCCCGGCACCCAACGGGGAAGTCCGATGAGCAACACACTGACGACCACGGCAACGAATGCGTCAAGGACAAACGAGAGTATTGTATTCTTCATAACATGCGCTGGGTTATGACAAACACCTGTTCAATGCTTTCAAAGAGGACGGGGACGGAAATGAGTGATTGCTGGAACGTACCGGTGGGATCGCTCTTTACGTGACTGATTTTGCCGATCACAAGTTTAGCTGGGATATTCTGTTCTCGTTCTGACGTGACGACTGCGGTGTCTGGCACAATCGCGATATTCTTATCGAGATATTCAACGATGGGGGGGGATTGTCCTTGACCGCGCAGAATACCAAGGGGACGCGCTTCGTTGACCACCCGGACCGTCACCTTATGGAGTTCCGAGGTGAGATAGGCAAAAACACTGCTCTCTTCTCGTACCGCAAGCACGCGACCAAGGTACAACCCGTCGGAATCCGTCAGTGCATCTCCAACACGCACTCCATCGCGTTGCCCTTGATCAATGATCAGTTGTGAAAAGAGTCCATCGGGAGTCTCTCCAATTACGAACGCGGGTATGGCACGGAAACGTTCGCCCAGAGTCACCGGGAATTGCCTCATTTCCGAATTTCGTAAAGAGACGTGGGGCGCTCCGCTGCGCAGGGAGGGAACGCGCCCAAGCAAACGCACCATCGCAGCTTCAATGCCAGAAGAGAATGCGATGGCGAGGATGAACAAACCCAACGCAACCACCCGTGCTCGAACCCCCATAGTCTCAACAAGCGCCTCTGCCTCATGCGCGGACTCTCGCAAACTCCTCCTCGGTAGAAGGAAGGAACACGTGCGAGAGATCTTCGAGTTCCTCAATGATAGCTCCGGTGCCGCGAACGACACAGGTGAGCGGATCATCAGCGATCCGCACGGGGATTTCCGTTGCCAAACGGATCGCCTCATCAATGCCTTTGAGCAACGCCCCGCCCCCCGCAAGCACCATCCCCCGTTCGTAGATATCCGCAACGAGTTCAGGCGGCGTCACCTCAAGCGCGGCGATGATCTGATCAATGATCGTCCGGACCGGCCGCGAAAGCGCCGTGCGGATCTCGTCGTCCGTGATGCTCGCCTCGCGCGGGAGCCCGTTCATGAGGTCGCGCCCGCGCATTTTCATCTCAAGCGGGTCAGAAAGCTTCACGGCGCTGCCGATGCGTATTTTTACCTCTTCTGCCACTCCATCGCCGACAAGGAGATTATACCGCTCCCGGGCAAACGCAATGATCGCGCGATCCATCTCGATCCCCGCCGTGGCAACCGAACGCCACGTCACCACACCCGAAAGCGAGATGACTGCGATTTCCGTTGTCCCCCCGCCAATGTCAACGATCATGTTGCCTAACGGCTCCTGGACCGGAAGTCTCGCCCCGAGCGCTGCGGCCATCGCTTCTTCGACAAGGTAGACCTCGCGGGCTCCGGCTGATTTCACCGCATCCTCGACCGCCTTGCGCTCCACCTCGGTAATATCAAGCGGCACCCCAATAACCACCCGGGGACGAGCGACCGATGGAAAGTGATCCACGTGCACATGCTCAATGAAGTAACGGAGCATTTTTTCCGTCACCTCAAAGTCGGAGATCACGCCGCGGACGAGCGGCTTAATCGCCGTGATGTGCGGCGGGGTCTTGCCGACCATTTCGCGCGCGGCACGGCCTACCGCGATGATCTGGTCCGTCCGAACATTGATCGCAACGACCGACGGTTCGCTCATGACAATCCCCTTCCCCTTCGCATAAATCAACGTGTTGGCGGTGCCAAGATCAACCCCCATGTCTTTTGAAAAACGATCCCAGAAGGACGGCATAATGGACGGGAAACTAGTAACTAGTAATTGGTAATTAGTAGGACCTACGCAAAAGCGTCATTCTGAGCGAAGCGAAGAATCTCTTCGGTTTGAT
>CAZNTM010000063.1:0-4396 GCA_964576005.1 uncultured Gammaproteobacteria bacterium | reverse complement strand
CGGCACAATGGGGTGCTCGTGACTGGTGCCACGACCGGCATCCCGTACTGGGCGGCCATTGGAGCCAAGGAAGAGGGTGGGATTTCGATTGGGCTCTCGCCAGCCGCAAGTGAATTGGCGCATGTGAAGAGCTACAAACTGCCCACCGACTACTTTGATCTCATCATCTACACCGGATTTGAGTACTCGGGCCGGAATTTACTTTTAACTCGAGCGTCGGACGCGGTGCTTTTTGTTTGCGGCCGCATTGGCACGCTCAATGAGTTTACCGTTGCATTTGAAGATCAAAAACCGATCGGGGTACTCGAGGATACCGGCGGGATGGCCGACATGATTAAGGAGATCGTTGAACGATCCCACCGGAAGTTTAATAAAATTGCGTACGACAAGGATCCGAAGCGGCTTGTGGAGAAGGTGCTGGAGCTCGTGAACAAGGAGAAGGTGGTTGCGGTTGCGGCAAAACCGTACACGAGAAAGCGTGGCGGGGGCTAGTTCGGGGCGGCGGCGCGCCGTCTGGTTCGCTACGGAGAAATTCCCCAGCGTGGAATTTCTCCTGCAGTGACTCCCTCGCTCCCCCTCCGATCGCGATCGGAGGGGACCATGCCCGCTTGGTCGTCAATGCCGCTCACCAGCCGACCCGCCGCCGCCCCTTTCTACTTCATACTTGATACTTTATACTTCCATTGTGACTCTCTATCTCGGTTCTGACCACGCCGGATTCGAAGTTAAAGAGCGCATGAAGCGTTGGCTGCTCGCAAAAGGACATCGCGTGGTGGATGTCGGCGCGAGGCGACGAGTACCAAGGGATGATTACCCGGAATACGCGCTTGCGGTATCACAGGCGGTTGCGAAAGGCAAGGGGCGGGGAATTTTACTTTGCGGCAATGGCGTGGGAATGTGCATGGTTGCGAACAAAGTTCGTGGAGTGCGTGCTGCTCTTGTCTGGAGTAAGAAAGCGGCATGTACCGCGCGCACTGACGATGACACGAATGTGCTCTGTCTGCCCGGACGTTTGCCTACCCTTGATTCCGTGGAATCAATCGTTAAGGTTTGGATTACTACGAGATTTTCTGGAGCCGTCCGGCATAAACGGCGGCTCAAAAAAGTGGCCGCGATATGATCTTTATCGTCCCAGCGGTTCTTGAATCAACGCTCAATGAGGCGCTCAAGCGCATTGAGACGCTTTCATTCTTCCCGCGCATTCATCTTGATGTGCTCGATGGCTCGTTTGTCGAAGGGAAGGTTTCATTTTACCCGTCGGATTTGAGTCGGTTGCCCGTTGACTACGCCTATGAGCTTCATCTTATGGTAGACGATCCCATGCCATGGCTTGAGTGGGTCAAACCCCTGCCGCACATTACGACCTTGCTCGTGCATGCGGAAAGCAAAGTGAGCATTCCGCAGGTGTTGGCAGCGGGTAAGGAGGCAAATAAGGACATCGCCGTGGTGCTCAATCCCGATACCGCTCCTTCAAGCACCCTCGCGTACGCCATTACCCTGCCGATGCTGGTGTTTATGGGGGTTCATCCCGGATCGCAAGGACAGGTGATGCTTGCCGAGATCCCCGAGCGGGTGAAGACGTTTCACCAGCAGTACCCCTCGGTTCGCCTTGGCGTTGATGGGGGAGTGAATCCGAAGACGATCCCGGCAATCGTTGCCGCGGGCGCGACGCACCTCGTTGTGGGCTCGGCGATCGTGCACAGTCCTGACCCCCAAGCAGCGTATCAGGAGTGTGTGAAAGCAGTGCAGACGGTGAAGCCGTAGTGAGAGAATTTAGAATCTGGAATCTGGAATTTAGGATTGATTTCGTATGACAGATCAACCTTCTCAACAGAGTAGCGCTAAGGATTTTTTTGCGTATCTCCTCCTCTTCGTCCTCCTGTATACTTGGGTAACGAGTTTGGGGCGGCTGCTCTTTGGGTTTATCAATGTCGCATTTCCGCTGGCGGTGCCGGGATTGCCGGATCGGTCAATCCTGTTTGAACAAGAGAGTCGGGTGCTCAAGCTCCAGTTCTCGATCCTGCTCGTGAGTTTCCCGATATTTTTAGTCCTTGCCCACTGGATCCACGGAGAATTGAAACGGGGCGTCATGCGATGGGAGTCGCGGATGCGCAAGTGGCTTACGTACCTCACGCTCTTTGTTGCCGCGATAACCGTCATTATTGACGTTGCGACGTTGCTCTATTACTTCCTCTCGGGGGATTTCACGGTTCGATTCTTCCTCAAGGCGCTGGCAGTGTTCCTGTTGGGCGGTGGCGCCTTTCACTACTATCTCCGCGATGCGCGCGACCCGGAAGAGAATACGCGACGTTACGCTCCATCTTCTGCAAAAGCACTCTCGATTGTTGTCGTGCTCGGACTACTCGCGACATTTTTCGTCGTTGATGCTCCGTGGGTCGAACGCGCGAAGCGTTTTGATCGCCAGCGCGTGAACGATCTGGGGAGCATTACGTATGCGCTTCAGGCGTTCTACGAGCAGCGGGGCGCGTTGCCAGCGCAGCTTGGTGATCTTCGCCAGCAGGGCCAATGGCATGTATCCTCACTCGTGGATCCAAAAACTGGCAGCCCGTACGAGTACAGCGTTCGGGGGACGACCGACTACGAACTCTGTGCGATGTTTCAACAACAAGGGAGTGAGCAGGAGCCCCCCGGCATTTATCTAAAGCGGCCAAATGCCGATCGCATGTCCCCTCAATTTCCGCACGGCATTGGCAGGACGTGCTTTAGCAGAAAGGTGTATCAGCGAGTGAAGTAAAAATGTGACCATCACGCAGCTCGAATCCAAAGCCAAAGCGATACGGAAGGACATCATCACGATGTTGCTTTCTGCCGGTTCCGGGCACTCGGCCGGGCCGCTTGGAATGGCCGACGTGTTTACCGCCATTTACTTCGGCGGGATCGTCAACGTGAATCCAAAAAAGCCGTGGGAGCCGAACCGTGATCGGGTGTTTCTCTCCAACGGCCACATTTGTCCGGTGCAGTACGCGACGCTTGCGCATCGAGGGTATTTCCCGCGCGCTTGGCTAAAGAAATTGCGTAAACTCGGCTCGCCGCTTCAGGGGCATCCGCACCGCGCTGAAGCTCCGGGCATTGAGAACACCGGCGGTCCGCTTGGGCAGGGGATTTCACAGGCAATCGGGGCGGCGCTTTCGGCAAAGATGGATAAGAAAAAGTGGCAAACTTTTTGCCTGATGGGAGACGGCGAGCTTGACGAAGGGCAGGCGTGGGAAGCATTCATGTTCGCCGGTAAACACAAACTCGACAATCTTACTGCTATCATTGATCGCAATAACATCCAGATTGACGGCATGACCGAAGACGTCATGCCTTTAGAGCCGCTTGCGGATAAATTCAAGGCGTTTAACTGGCATGTGCTGGAGATCAACGGGCACAACATGGCCGAGATTTTAAACGCATTAGAAACGGCGCGTGCGATCTACGAAAAACCGGTGGTCATTATCGCACACACCATTCCGGGCAAAGGCGTGGACTTCATGGAGTTTGACTACGAGTGGCACGGCAAACCGCCGAATGCTGAACAGGCCCGGGAGGCGCTTCATGAGCTTCGAAGTCTAAAAGGGAAGATTACCTATGAGTGAACGATTGCTTCCGCACTTGACGCTTCGCGCTGGGTTTACCTTAAGTGAGCTGCTCATCGTTATCGCCATCATTGGATTGATTGCGGCGGTCGGGACTGTGTCGCTGAATCGGTCGCGCGCGAAGGCGCGGGACGGGAAGCGATTGAGTGATATCCGTCAGATCGCAAAAACATTTGAGATTTTTTTGAGCGCGCGGGGAGAGTACCCGGCGGACAATAACTGGGCGGGCACGATTGATGGTCGGCCGGCGCTTGATGGGAGCTGCATCGTGGAATCAAACCCGGTGCTCCAGACGTCATGCAATCCCGCTGCTCCCCCACCCGGGATGATCGCGCTGTTTCCGAATTCGCCGAACTACTCGGCGGGTGAGCGGTACCGGTATGTCGCCTACGCCGCAAACACCCCGACGGGAGGCGGGGGATATACCTGCCGCTACGCAGGCCGGCCGTGTTTGAGTTACGGCATCCATTTCGTTCTTGAGACAAGCATCTCGGGGATTTCAGCCGGAGCGCACTGCCTCACGAGAGATGGAATCCTTGGAAATCCAGCGGTCGCAACGCCCTGTCCGCTCCCGTTCCCATCCTGATTTCTTATGCTACGCCAAAAACTTTTCTCTGAAGATATTGAGCAAATGCCAACCCGGAATGGCTACGGCGAGGGACTGCTTGCATTGGGCGAGGCAAATCCCAATGTGGTGGTGTTGACCGGCGATCTTGCTGATTCCACCCGCGTGTTGCCGTTTGCGAAGAAATATCCCGAGCGGTTTATCGAGTGTGGGGTGGCAGAGCAGAACATGA
>CAZNTM010000062.1:0-4633 GCA_964576005.1 uncultured Gammaproteobacteria bacterium | reverse complement strand
ACTCAAGCTTCCGTTCCACCTGCTCCTCCGTGTATGCTTCGATAATGTCGCCAATGGTAAGCGTCTCTTTCGTCTCTATTTTTACGCCGAACTCTTGGCCCATGCGCACGCGCGGGGTCGGTCGTTTTCCGCTCTGGAGTTCGGTGATTTTTCCGGTTGCGACTGCAAGCCCATTTCGCAGTATTCGGATTCGTGTCCCGGTATTCAGTTCTCCGTCGGTCGCGGCGGCGCCGGCAATCACCAGCCCTCGTTCTTGGCGAAACAGCGCAAGCACTTTGGCATTTCCTGTCACTGTCTTGCGGATTTCCGGCTCGAGGAGTTTTGTGAGCTCGTTTCGCACCGCGCGTTCGAGATGGTAGATGACATCAAAGCGTTCGATGCTCACGGATTTCTCTGTGGCAAGCGTCTGGGCGCCCGACGCGGTCGTAACATTAAATGCGTAGATCCGCGCATGCGTGCCTTCGGCGGTGAGGACGTCCGCATCGGTGATGTTGCCGAGCCCCTTCCGGACAATCGCGACGCTGACCTCCGGGTGGTTGATCTGTTCAAGCACCCCGACAATGGCCTCAAGCGACCCGAGCACGTCCGCTTTGATGATGACGGGAAATGTCGTTGACGTTTCGCGCTGCTCGTTGGCAGGGGGTGATGGCGCTTGCGGTTCGCGCGACATCGCGCGCGTTTCGGCAACCGCGCGCACCCGTGTGGAATCCGTGGTGGCCTCGATAATGTCCCCAACCGCCGGCGCCTGTTTGAACCCAAGAATTTTTACCGGGGTGGAAGGACCGGCGCGTTCGAGCACCGTGTTGTGCTCATCGCGCATGCCGCGCACCTTCCCGTAGAGCACGCCGTCGGTGAGCAACAGATCGTTTTTTTTGAGCGTCCCGCTTTGCACAAGGAGCGTTGCCACCGATCCCTCGCCTTTGTCAATGTGCGATTCAATGATCGTGCCAATTGCCTCGCGGGAGGGGTCGGCGAGGAGTTTCTCCTGTACGAGATCTGCGACAAGCAGGATCGTTGCGAGCAAATCGTCAAGGCCGCGTTTCTCTTTTGCCGAGATCGGCACCATCGGGATCTTCCCGCCCCATTCCTCGGGGATGAGATCGAGCTTGGAAAGTTCCTGTTTCGTCTTGTCGAGGTTCGCTTCCGGCTTGTCAACTTTGTTTAAGGCAACGACGATCGGGAGTCCTGCCCCGCGGATGATGCGCAGCGCTTCTTCGGTCTGTGGTTTGACGCCATCATCCGCCGCGACGACGAGGATTGCGATGTCGGCGATCTTCGCCCCCCGCGTGCGCATGGCCATGAACGCCTCATGTCCCGGAGTATCAATAAAGGTGACCATACGGCCCTCTTTTGTCTTTGTTTGGTACGCCCCAATGTGCTGGGTGATCCCGCCAGCCTCACCTTGGGCAACGTTTGTCTGCCGGATCGCATCGAGGAGCTTCGTCTTCCCGTGGTCAATGTGCCCCATGACGACGACGACCGGAGGTCGCGGACGGCGTTGGGTTTCATCTCCCTCGGCAAGCAGTGATTTTAACTTTTCTTCGGTCGCTTCGGTGGCGGTTTCGGTCTTTTCTTCCGGAGTCTCGGCGACGGTAAAGCCAAGATCTTGAGCGACGATCGTTGCGGTGGTATGGTCAATGCGCTCATTCATCGTTGCAAGCACTCCGCTGTTCATGAGTTCGCGAATGAGCCGGGTGATGGGGAGATTGAGCTTGCCCGCGAGTTCCCGGACCGTGATGACCGGCGGGATCGCGATCGGCGTTTGCGCCGCGTTCGCCTGCGAGAGCGCGGTTTCCGTTTCCCGGGCCTCTTGCTGGGCGCGGCGGCGGTCATCGAGTTCGCGGATGAGCCGCGGCCACTCGCGGATAATGCGCGCCGCAATACGGTCATCAACCTTGATCGCGCGTTTGCCAATATCAAAACCGATCTTTGGGAGGAGTTCAAAGAGATCATGGGTGTTCACGCGAAGTTTGCGTGCGAGCTCCGTAACATTCATATCGTTTTGTGATTATATGAGCGAAAGCTTCGAAAGTCAATCGTCGGGATTCCTGTTGATTGATAAACCTGCGGGAATGACATCGCATGACGTCGTGGATGCACTGCGTCGGATTACCGGCATTCGCCGTATTGGTCATGCCGGGACGCTTGATCCGTTCGCAACGGGACTCCTCCTCCTCGGCGTGGGGAGGGCCACCAAGGAGCTTGGGAAGCTCCAAGGAATGTCAAAAAAATACGTCGCAACGATGCATTTTGGCGTGACGTCAACCACCGGCGATCCAACGGGGACAATTGCGCAGTTGCCAGTTGTCGGTAGCCAGCAGTCAGTCGATGAGGCGTCGTTGCGCCGAGTTCTTGAGAGTTTTGTAGGCAGTATTGAGCAGATTCCGCCGATGTACTCTGCCAAGAAAGTGGGAGGAAAGAAGCTCTACGAGCTCGCACGGAGGGGGGAAAATATCGAACGTACACCGCGACTGGTCACGATCTACGCCCTGCAACTTTATTCGTTCGATTGGCCGCTCGGAGAGATCGAGGTGACGTGCTCGTCCGGGACATACATCAGGACACTCGTTGAAGATATCGGAAAAGTTCTTGGCTGCGGCGCCTATACGGAGGCACTGCGGCGCAGCACCATCGGCCGCTGGCGCATTGAGGATGCGCAACCGCTTGACGCGTTGACGCCAGAGAACTGGAGACAGAACGTGCGCTCAATACACGAGACTCTGGACAAAATCGCTCAAATCCCATATCCTATCGTTACCTAAAAGCTAAAAGCTAGAAGCTCACCACTGTGGCCCACAAACACGCCGCGATCAAAGCGCTTCGGCAGTCCGCACGTCATTTCGTGAGCAACCAAGCGCGCCGTCGGACGATTGAGATTCTCACACGCCAATATCGAAAGGCGCGAGCCGACGGGCAGACCCAACAGGCCGCAACACTGTTGCCGAAATTGACGCAAGCCATTGACAAGGCATCAGGGCGTCACGTGTTGCATCGCAACACCGCGGCTCGGCTGAAATCCCGGCTCATGCGTGCCTGCTCGCGCTCGTGAGTGCGGTTGTCGCGCGCATGAGAAATCGCAAGAACGCCACCTCGCCGTTCAGGCGGGTGGTTTTGAGTTTGTGCTCGAGGTTAAGGAGGGCTTCGGCGGTTTCGGTGAGGGCAGGCGTTGGTATCCGGTGGGCAATGGATGCCATTTTTCTTTGGACATACGGGTGGAGTTTGAGGTGCGCGATACTGTCCCGTTTTGTCGCGAGCAACCCGGAAAACAATTTTGTCAGTGTCGCAACAAGTGCGAGGATGGATGTGCCGGCGCCAAGGAAGTTCTGCGCGTGGGCGGCGGCGTCTTTGAGCGATCCCGCCTCGATGGCGTTGGAGAGCGCATAGATTGGGGCTTCGGCGAAGTTTCCCGTCAGCGTGTTCACGTCCATCTCTTGAATCCTGAATCTTTCCGCCAAAGGCGGATCCGCCTTTGGCGGAGAATCCTGAATCCTCGTCTTCGCATAGGCGCACAATTTATGCAATTCTGTCGCGAGCGCCCAAGGATTACCCGGGAATCGTTCGCTAAGCAGTTGCGCAGCTCGCGCGTCCAGCGTCACGCCAAGGGTTTTCGCTCGTTCCATCGCCCAGCGTGCAGCGCTGCGAACATCAAGCCCGGAGAAGTGTTCGCCCTGCGGGCTGTCTGCGAGGCGTTTGGCAAGTTTGTTTGTTGGAGCCCCGTCTTCCCAAAGGACGACGATCGTGTCGTCATTGGCGCTTTCAATTTTTGAGTCCAGGAGACGTTCGATGACAGCAAGGACGTCGTGGTTTTTGTTCTCAAATAGGCGGTCAATGACAACCATGCGCCGGCGGGCGAGGAACGGTTGGGCGCTGATCGTTCGCGCGAGCACGTCAGGTTCGACCGTGCCTCCGTCGATCGTTGCGAGATTAAGGCCGCTTGGATCAACCTCGCGTTTGAATTTTTTGATGAGCGCTCGGCGCCGTTCACGGCTTCGGAGGGTGTCCTCACCGAAGAGAAAAAAAATCATAACGCGAGTGTTTTCATTGAGCCCCATCGCTTCCCTTCCTCCACGTGCACCTCAATGGGTACCCGGAGCGTATAGATACTTGTCATAATCTCGGCAACGCGTCGGGCAACACGCGTGACCTCCTCCGGCGGAAGTTCCAGCAGAAGCGAGTCGTGGACCTGAAGGAGCATTTTTGCCTCTGTACAGAGCTCCGGAAGTTTTTTGTCCACCTCGATCATCGCGAGCTTCATGAGATCTGCGGCTGTCCCTTGAATTGGCATGTTGACTGCCATGCGCTCGGCAGCGGCCCGGACTTGCTGGACCCCAGACGTGATCTCCGGCAAATACCGTCGTCGGCCAAAGAGGGTTTCGATATACCCCAGCGTTGCTGCCAGCGCTTTCGTTTCTTCAATATACGTGGCAATACCGGAGTAGATGGTGAAGTATTGCTCAATAAACGCTCGCGCCTCGTCGCGGCTCATGCCGGTCTGCTGGGCAAGGCCCACGTGTCCAAGGCCGTAGAGCACGCCGAAGTTCACGGTTTTGGCGTTCCGGCGTTGTTGGGGAGTGACCGCGCGAAGCGACACTCCGTAGATGTCCGCGGCGGTGCGGGCGTGGATGTCTTCGCC
>CAZNTM010000061.1:0-4710 GCA_964576005.1 uncultured Gammaproteobacteria bacterium | reverse complement strand
TAGACGGTTTTGAGATGCTCGTCGGAAACGTGCGTATAGATTTGCGTGGTCGCGACTGATGCATGGCCGAGCATCCGCTGCACCGACCGGATATCTGCCCCGCCGCGCAGAAGGTCGGTTGCGAACGTGTGACGAAGGGCATGCGGCGATACCGGCTTGGTGATGCCGGCAGCGCGGGCGTAGTGGTCCACGAGGCGTTGGATTGAACGAGGGGTCAATGGATGCTCGGCTTGCGCATTGCGGGCGAGAGCGCGGTCGTGCCGAACAAAGAGAAATTCGCAACTGTCATGGCGCGCGTCAAGATATTTCTTCAGCCACTCTTTTGCGTCGTCAGAAAGGAACACGACGCGAAGCTTGCCGCCTTTGCCGCGCACCGTAAACTCATCGCGCTTGAGATTCACGTCCTCAATTTTGAGGTTCGCTGCTTCAGACACCCGCATGCCGGTTGAAAACAACAACTCGAGGATCGCCGTATCGCGCAGCTCCACGAGCGTCGGCTTCCGTTTTCGGTTCTCTGCAAGGGCAAACGGTGCTGCGAGCAATCGCTCCACTTCTTCAAACTCAAGATACACCACCTCGCGTTCGGGTTGTTTGGCGAGCTCAACCTTCTCGGGGCTTAACGTCGCGACATCGGCCTTCGCAAGGTACTTAAGCCAACTCCTTAGCGCGATAAGATGGTAGTTCTGTGTTGATTTTGCCAGAGACTCGCCTGAAGGATCAGAAAAACGATTTAACCACAGCCGGTACTGACGAACGCGATCAGCAGTGATCCCGGCGGGGGAGCTGACCCCGTTACTGCTGGCCCAACGGATAAAACGGGTGAGGTAGAAATCGTAGTTGCGAAGCGTTGCCGGAGAGCGCCCGCGTTCCACCTCGAGGTACTCGAGAAATTGTCGCAATCCCTGCGCAAGATTCATATGTGCAGGATACCGAATTTGACCAAGTGATACAACCGTGGTACAGTCGCACCAATCCTATGCTCGACAAGAAGGCAAAAGAAAAAGTCATCTCAAAATTCCGCGTTCATTCCAGCGACACCGGCTCAAGCCAAGTGCAGATTGCGATTTTAAGCGAAGAGATTCGACAGCTCGCCGAACACTTAAAGACGCACAAAAAAGACTTCTCCTCCCGTCGCGGGTTGCTAAAGAAGGTGAGCGAGCGTCGGAAATTGCTCCGCTACCTCGAACGCGAAGACGCCGAAGCTGCGGCAGAGCTCGCAAAGCGCCTCAAGGTAAAACTCCCGAAGCGGGAGCAGACCAAAGCCGAGCTGGAAGCGCAGCAGGAGGAAGCGCTGCCGAGCGTAGTCGAGACAGCGCCAGAACCCGTCGCCGTATGATCAAACATCCGGAACAACGCGTCGGAGTCTTCGTGGACGTGGGCAACATGTACCACTCCGCGAAGAACCTCCACGGTTCACGGGTGAACTTCAAAGCCGTGCTGACCGCGGCTGTCGCAGACCGGAAACTCATCCGCGCGATCGCGTATGTCGTGCGCTCCAACGCCCCGGAGGAAGAAAAGTTCTTCGATGCCTTGGACAAATCCGGCTTTGAGGTGAAGATGAAAGATCTCCAAGTGTTCTTCGGGGGCCTGAAAAAGGGCGACTGGGACGTCGGGCTTGCCATGGATTCCATTAAAATGAGTTCGAAACTCGATGTCGTCTGTCTCGTTTCCGGGGATGGGGACTTCATCCCGCTCGTTGAATACCTCCAGTATCACGGGTTGCTCGTTGAGCTCATCGCCTTTGGCGAAACGTGCTCAACAAAACTCCGCGAGACTGCCGATGATTTCCTCGACTTAAGTTCCGACAAACGGAAATTTTTGATCGCAAAACGAGAATGACGTTGCCATGACCATGGCCCCGGCGCTCTGCGGCGCTCTTCTTGGAGTGGTTGCCGTGCTCCTGCCGCTTCAAACCCTTGCTGCAAGTCAAAGCCTCCTCATCAGTCAACTGCAAGTTGCCGGCGCAAAAGCTGACGACGAATTCATCGAACTCTATAATCCGACAGATCACGAGACCGCCCTTGAGGGGTGGTCGTTGCAATATAAGAGCGCCGCGGCAAGCAAGATGCTCAAGAAAAACTTCCCCGCCGGAGCAAGTATTCCCGCGCGCGGCTACTACCTTATCGCTTCAGCCGACGCGACGCTCCCCATTACTGCGGACATGCAGCACAGTTCGTTCGCCTTTGCCGGAGAGGGTGGCACGGTAGCGCTCGTGAACGCCACCACACTCCTTGGCGATTTTTCTTCACAGAGCGTCGTGGACAAGCTTGGCTACGGCACCGCGACCATTGCCGAAGGACAGGCTGCTCCCACCCCTCCCGCAGGACAAGCCTTGGAACGAAAACCCGCTGGCGGACTTGGCAATGACATTGACACGAACAATAACGCGAGTGACTTTCTTCTCGTTGCTGCGCATCCGCGATCGCGTGTAACAACGCCACAACCACCGCCTGCGTCAGAAGCCGCTCCTGCTGTTTCACCGCCTGCTTCCGAATCTCCTCCACCGTCTCCGCCACTACCTCCTCCTCCAGCGCCACCACCACCTCCTCCTTCTCCACCACCGCCTGCCGCCCCCGAGCCAACCACTCCCCCGGCAACGCAAACGACCGCCATACCGCCCCCGGCAATCATCTTAAACGAAATCGTCCCAGACCCGGGGGAAGGAAGCGCAGAGTGGGTTGAACTCTACTTTCTCTCGCTCATCCCCGCGTCTCTGGATGGCGCAACGCTTGAGGATGCGCGCGGAACCATTGCGACACTCTCTGGCGCCATTGGAGGAAACAGCCCGTTTTTTACCCATGCGCTTTCCGCAACGAGACTGAACAACAGCGGGGATGCGGTGGTGCTCAAATGGAGCGACGGCACGACCCTCGACCGCATGACCTACGGAGATGAAAACGACGGCAACATCAGCGATAACGCGCCGGTACCACTGAAGAATCAATCGCTTATTCGTCTTCCCGACGGAACGAAAACCGGCACCGATCGGACCGATTGGAAACTCACCACTGCCACGACGCGCGGCGCCGCAAACATCCTCACCGCACCCGCACCGCCAACGGTTGCCGGCAGCACCCCGACCGTCTCTGACACAAAACCTGAACCGCTTGCTGCCCGCGGGGTCATTCGCATCAACGAGTTTGTTGCGGATCCTCCAGACAACGGCTCCGAGTGGGTAGAAATTATCAATACTGCCACGCAACCATTCTCCCTTGCCGGCTGGGTGCTTGAGGAAGGTTCTGGAGAAACCACGACGCTCTCTGGCGTCATTGGCACGAATGAATTTGATCGCTTCGTGATGATTATCAATCCGAAGGGAGCGCTCAATAACGCCGGAGACCGGCTCGTTCTGCGCGACCCTATGGGTCGGATCATTGATGATGTCGCCTATGGCAACTGGGGAAACACCGCGTCGGCCAACGCGCCAAGCGCTCCTGATCCGCTCGCGGTGGCGCGGATTCCGGAGAGCTACACTGGTCGCGCTTCAAAAGATTTTGCGCCAACAACCACGCCAACGCCAAAGTCCGCAAATCGTTTTCCCACGCCACCATCCGCTCCTGCCCTGCCCACCCCTCCCGCAAGCCCGATCGCTGCGGCAAGCACAATCAGCTCACCATCTGCGACTCCGACAATCAACATCCCCCCGACCGTCATCCTCGACGCCCCGGACGAAGTACTCCAAAACGAAACCGTGCTCTTTGACGCCGAGGAGAGCTTTGATCCTGAAGGCAAGCCGCTGACCTTCACGTGGGAAATCGAAGGACTCTTGACAAAAACGACCTCCAGCAACCGACTTGAGTATCGGTTTGGCTCTCCGGGGAAATTCGTCCTCCTCCTCACGGTTTCAGACGGAATGCGGAAAAGTAAAATCCGACGCAGAATAAAAATCCTTCCGCCAGAGACAGCGCAGCGGAAAAACGAGCAGGAAAAGCAACCCGAAAAGAAACCCGAGAAACGAACACCCATAAAAAAATCCAAAACCGGTGTTATCCGAGATGGGGTCGTCAGCGCGCCGTTTGGCATCCTCGGGGCCAGAAAATTCTCGGCAGTTCCCATTGGGATTATTCACGTCAGCCGCGGAGTGCTTCCAGACCTTCCGTTGGGACTGCGTATTCGAGTTCACGGCCGGCTTGGCGATGGGCAAACGGAAACCGCGTTCTATGTTCAAGAGGCTGGGCACATACAAACCGTCAACGCCGGGAAACCACCGCAGGCGACCGCCGTTGCTATCAGCGACCTTACTGAACTCTCATCCGGCGCTGTCGTACGAATCTCCGGAGAGGTCGAGAGCGCGCGCGGAAAGCAGGTGATGATGAGCGAAGAAGGAGAGCAGGCGCTCCTCATTCTTCCAACAAAAACCAAACTTTCCTCGCGGCTCTTTCTCGAAGGCGATGCGATTGCCGCAACCGGCATTCTTCGAAAGACCTCTGCGGGATTTGCCGTAGTGCCAAGAGTTGCCGAGGACGTCCAGTGGCTGGCCCGCGCTCCGGCACAACCGCAAACCAACCAACCAAAGCGAGCCTCGGGACTTGCGACGTCGCTGGTCACCGCTTCACTCGGCGGCATCCTCTACGGCCTCTGGAAGCTCGTGCCGCGCAAACCATCGAAGCTCATCACGTTCCCGGAGCTGGAGGAACCCAAGATGCTCGGCGAAAAACCGCGCCCGCTCCTGCTTGATGGGACGTATCCGGCGCCACAAGAAGAACCTCC
>CAZNTM010000060.1:0-4742 GCA_964576005.1 uncultured Gammaproteobacteria bacterium | reverse complement strand
TGAAGTAAGCGGTCATTGGCGTGACACTTGTTTCGGGCAGGTGCATTGATCAAAGCTCGTGACGCCGGGGCGCGCGGTAGGAGCGTTTTGCCATTGGTGGAGAAGCTGGTTTTTCTTTTTCCATTCCTCCAGCAGCCACGTCCGGAGTTTGTCTTCATCATTGCGCGGGATCTCTGTGGTGACATCTTCGATTCGTATCCGCAATGTCGCATCGCAGATGTCCGGCGCGTCCCTCACCCCCCATTCGGCGACGCTATAGCCACCAGTGAGGTTAAGGATTCGCAACGCCCTGCCCTCAAGCCCTTGGAGAACCGTGAACAGCCCTCCGCTGCGCGGGATAAGGGTGTGCGTGAGCCACTCTCCCAACCCCGGAATCGTGTCGGAAAACTTCTCAAGCTCCCGCGCGATTCGTTTGGGCGTTGCCCGATGGGTGTCTGGAAAGAGCACGAGGCCGCGACGATCCACGGTTGTGTTGCCGGGTTCGTGCTTGAGGACATTCCGCCATGACTCGGGGTCCTCGCGGTTGATGAAGATCGCTCCGTTGCTAATGGCTTTGACTGGCCATTTCATGAACGGATTAAGATCGTGTTTTGCCACGAAGACCGCGCGGGGGGTGAGCGCGAGGATTGCTCGCGCGACGCTTGCGGTTGCCATGGTGGACGGGTGGTTGCCGATCCAGAGCACGATTTCCCCTTCCCGCAGTGGCTCGATGCTTCCCTCAAGAGCGACCCTCACTGCGACCAGCCATCGAAAGACGATCGTATCAAGCAGCGCTGCCCAGAGTTTCGGCGCCAGCGTAAAGGGGTTTTTCGTCCACCGGCATATCCACCAGTCAAAGAGGATTTGGTAGATGGGAGCCGTCAGCAGGACGCCCACTGCAACCATGAACGTGAGTGAGCAACCAAGCACTACCCCCAGGTATCCCCGGATGGTATTTTGCAACATGGGGGACACCTCCTTCCCCATTTCGAGGAAACTGTCAACGAACGGCAGCAGCATCCTAGCAAGCATTGCGCGTTCCTGCCAAGGCGGGATACAATAGGCAAGGATTTTGGGGTGTGGATACCTGTGGATAGTCAATTTGCCCATATTTCCTGCAGTTGCTATACTCTCTCTTGGTCAATAACGTTTTAACTATTATTAGGAAATTTTAATTCACATTTTTATGGCAAAGGGCATGAATAAGTCACAGTTGCTCAATGCGCTTTCCGAGAAGCTCGGGAAAGCTCGCAAGGAAGCGGCGGAAATGCTTGACGCATTGGTTGAGCTCGCCTACAACGAAACGAAGCGTTCAGGCGAATTTACGATCCCCGGGCTTGGGAAGCTTCAAAAGCGCCACCGCGAGGCGCGCATGGGTCGAAATCCGGCAACCGGGGCTTCGATTCAGATTCCGGCCAAGACCGTCGTGAAGTTCCGCGTTGCCAAAGCAGCAAAGGACTCCATTCTCTAGTCTGACGTTTTAAGAAGAAAAGCCATCTCGTCTTTGGCGGGGTGGCTTTTTGGGAATCGCGGGGATAGAATAGTTTTACTATGAGCATGAAAGCGTGGGTGGTGGCGGTCTCCATGGGCTACGGCCACGAGCGCGCGGCGTATGGCCTGAAAGCGTTGGCAGAAAGCGGCAACTACATTTTAGCCAACGACTATCCTGGGATCCCTGCCGAAGAAAAAGAGAGTTGGCAGAAAGGGCGGCAGCTCTATGAATCCATCTCGCGGTTCAAATCCACTCCGGTGATTGGGCCGTACATTTTCGAGATCATGGATCGGCTGCAGGAGATCCCGTTGTTCTACCCGCGCCGCGATCTCTCGGCCTCGAATCTTCAGCTAAAAACCGTTTACCACGACATCGAAGGCCGGGGCATCGGGCGAGACCTTATCGCGCGACTTTCCAAAAAGCCCCTGCCGCTGCTCTGCACGTTCTTTGTCCCCGCATTTGCCGCGGATGTCTACGACTACCCCGGGGACATTTACTGCGTGATCTGCGATGCGGACATGAGCCGCACATGGGTGGCGCGAGACCCGAGGAAGAGCCGGATTAAATACTTCGCGCCCAATGGCCGCGTTGTCGAGCGGCTGAAGCTCTACGGGGTGCCTGCGGAGCGGATTTTCTTTACCGGCTTTCCGATTCCGAAGGAGCTTGTCGGCGGCGAGCGAGCGCGTGTCGTAAAGGATAATCTCGCGCATCGGATTTTTAACCTCGATCCGCAGCGTATTTTTACCAAGCGCCATGAGGCGACACTCCACCGGCATTTTGGACGGCACCATTTTCCCCGCCGCGCGCATCATCCGTTAACGCTTACGTTTGCGGTCGGCGGTGCTGGCGCCCAGCACGCGATTGGCGTTGAAATTCTCCGGAGTCTTTCCAAGAAGATCAAGGAGCATGAAATTCGCCTCAATCTCGTCGCAGGGATTCGTCAGGACGTCGCGAGAGAATTTACCGACGCGGTGCGCGCGGCGAAGCTCACGGGCGAGTTGGGGACGTGGGTGAGGATCCTTCATGGCACCAATCGGCTTGAGTATTTCACGCGGTTCTCCCACCTGCTTCATGAAACAGATCTCCTCTGGACAAAGCCATCCGAGCTCTCGTTTTACACCGGGCTTGGAATTCCGATCATTGCCGCCCCACCGGTTGGCTCTCAAGAGGAGTTTAACCGTTTGTGGCTCAAGATGGTCGGTGGCGGGGTGACGCAGAATGACCCGCAGTATACCAATGAATGGTTGTTTGACTGGGTGAGCAGCGGGGGGTTAGCTCGCATGGCATGGAGCGGATACATTGAGGCTCCAACCCACGGGACCTACCGGATCGAGTCCATCATTACCGGAAAACCAACGACGTTAGCCACCTTGCCATTAATCGTTTAATTTTTGCGGTATGGAGACAAAAACCTGTCCCCAGTGCGGGGAAGAACTCGTTGAAGGCACGGAGCATGAATGCATGGAAGAGCAGGCATTGCCGGACGAGTCCTCGGAAGAGGAGGAATAATGCGTTTCCTGCTTCGCAGCAGCATTGCGACGCTCGCGATCCTCGGAGCGAGCGTTTTGTTTACCGCGCTTGTCGGAGTGCTGTTGTTGGATGTTGTTGAGCGCTTTCTTGGTCCGCTTGGGTTTGAGTTTGCCCTCCGGTGGTATCTCGCGTTTGCCGTTGCGGCGCTCCTTGGAGCTGCATTTTTGGTCGTTGAGTCAAGCCCGATGATACGAGCGCTGATCCTCCTTGCCGGCATTGCGGTGGGATACGTTTTGCTTGCAGATCAGGGACACGAGTTGCAGAAAGAATTTGCGTGGATTCGCTACCCGACCGCGGTCGCCCTTGCGGGCGCAGGAGTAGGGGCGCTTCTCTATAGTTGGCGCGTCCGGGGATGGTTCTGGGCATTGTTTTCTTTTGGTTTTTTCTTTGCGAGTGCAGATGAAATTTTAGAGCTGCACGAATATATTGGAGGCAAAATCGAACGCGCGTTTTCCCTTCCGCATCTGACGAGCGATTTAATCACGGTTGTTTACGCGGTTGCTGCTGCCGTGGTCGTCGGGTTGGCGCTGCGGTATCTTTTAAAGAGCGACCAAAGGACTGCGCTTCGATTTCTTGTTTCCGGCGTCGTGCTGTTTGCGACGTCCACGGCGCTTGACACGGTTGATATCGTGTTTGACCGAGGGGCACGGATTCTTGCCTCGGTTTTGGGCGCGCGCGGCTACGTGTTTTCGGATCGTTGGTATCTCTTTTACGAACCGAAACGGTTTGCAAATTCCTTAGAAGAGGTCTTGGAGTATACGGCCGCAGTACTGTTTCTCCTTGCCATGACCTGCCTGCTTTTTCCTCGCTTCTACGTTCGATTTCGGAAAGCGCCAGCGCGTTTTTTGAAAAGTGGGCGCTCTGGCGTAACATCGGTGCTCGTGTTGGCTGTCGCGCTCGCGGTACTGTTTGTTCCGGCCTCGGGTCCGTTTCTCGATCGCGTCGCGCACAAGCGTCTTGGCGGCCCGGCCGAAGGTTTAAAGCACAGCGACGACCTTTTTTTTGACCCGGAATTTGGGGTGCTCCTTGCCAATGAGGGGGGAGGGAATGTTTTTCAGTGGAACAATGGCGTATTAAAAAAAGTTTCTGATCCTGCCCGTCGGTTGCGCGATGTGGATAGCATCACTGCTGCGGGAGGAACCATGTATGTTGCTGACGGCGCGCAAGGAAAGATCTTTTCCTCTTCTGGCAACGGGACGTGGGAAACCGTGAGCGGGCGAACGAACGGATTGAAACGTCCCGAAGGCATTGTTTTTGCCGAGGGGTTTCTTGTTGGAGTGGATGAATCCCAGCGCGCGCTGTTTCGTTTGCCGCTTCCCGTGTTGCTGCCTGACGCGAGTTTGGCAACACCGGCTCCTGTCGTCGAATGGTATCGCCCGGGGATCAAAGCGTTCCGTTCCCCCGAGGGCATTGCGTATCACGCTGGGTTGAAACGGTTTCTCGTTACTGATGATGCAACTGGTTTTTTGTGGAGCGTTGAATTTGGAAAATCCGTCGAGCCATTTTCCGTGACCGGTATTCCGCTCGTGAATCCAGAGGATATCGCGGTATTGCCGGATGGCGACATCATGCTCACCGACAACGGTCGGGGAGAGATGATCCGTCTTGGTTCAGACGGTCTGCTCAAAAAGCGCATTCGTACGCGTCGGATGTATCGCGATCTCCAAGGGATCACGGCGGACAACCAGGGCAATCTTTTTGTCGTCACTGCAGACGCTCATGCCTCCTCCAGCTTCATGCC
>CAZNTM010000059.1:0-4748 GCA_964576005.1 uncultured Gammaproteobacteria bacterium | reverse complement strand
GCTGAACATTCAATAGGCCGTAGACAATTTGTATATTTGTAGCGATTTGTACATTTGTATTTAGTATGCCCCGTGAGTATTCATTAGAGAGGACTCGAAATTTTGGGATCATTGCCCATATTGACGCCGGAAAGACCACGGTCTCCGAGCGCATTTTGTTTTACACGGGCAAAAAGCACAAGATTGGCGAGGTCCATGAAGGCGAGGCGACCATGGACTGGATGGCGCAGGAGCGCGAGCGCGGGATTACGATTACCGCGGCTGCGACGACCTGCTTTTGGGCGCCGGTGCGGACGACCCAGTACGCCGAGCGGCCGGTGCATCGTTTGAACCTCATTGACACTCCGGGCCACATTGATTTTACCGTTGAAGTGCAACGATCATTGCGGGTGCTTGACGGCGGGATCGTCGTGTTTGACGGCGTTGCCGGAGTGGAGCCGCAGAGCGAGACCGTGTGGCATCAGGCAGAGAAGTTCCGCGTCCCCTTGATTGCTTTTGTCAATAAGATGGATCGCATGGGCGCTGATTTTTATGCTGATCTCAAAGCGATCCACGAACGGCTAACGACCTATGCGCATCCCATCCAGCTCCCCATTGGCACGGAAGAAAACTTTCAAGGGGTCATTGATCTTTTAACCGAGAAAGCCATTTTTTACACCGACGAGCTTGGCCAACAATTTGAAGAGTGCGAGATCCCAGCAGACATGAAAGAGAAAGTAAAACATTATCGCCACCAGCTCATTGAAGCCATTGTGGAGCAAGACGAAGAGTTGATGAACGTCTATCTTGCCGGAAAGACCGTTTCGGTGGAACAGCTTCTGCTTGTGCTTCGCCGCGCGACGATCCAAGGAAAGATCGTGCCAGTGATGTGCGGGAGCGCGCTTAAAAACAAAGGAGTGCAACTGTTGCTCGATGCGGTCGTAAACCTCTTGCCCTCGCCGCTTGATATTCCGGCAGTCAAAGGGAAGCACCCACGCGATCCAGACACCCTGATCGAACGCCACGCCTCGGATGAGGAACCGTTTACCGCGCTTGCCTTTAAGGTGGCAGCCGATCCGTTTGTTGGCACGCTCACGTTCTTCCGCGTGTACGCCGGCAAGCTTGAGGCTGGGTCGTACGTGCTCAATACAAGTACCGGCGAGAAAGAACGGATGGGCCGTCTGGTACGACTTCACGCGAATTCGCGCGAGGATGTTGCTGAAGTCTATGCCGGAGACATTGCTGCTGCCGTGGGGCTCAAGGGCACGTTTACCGGCCACACCCTCTGCGCTCCGGAGCATCCCATTGTACTGGAGTCCATTACGTTCCCGGACCCAGTTATTTCGGTGGCCATTGAGCCAAAGACGAAGGCAGATCAAGAGAGGATGGGGATGGCATTGGGGCGGCTTACCCAAGAAGATCCCACCTTTCGGGTAAAGACCGATGAAGAGACGCTGCAGACGATCATCTCGGGCATGGGCGAACTCCACTTGGAAATTATTGTGGACCGGATGAAGCGGGAGTTTAAGGTGGAAGCCAATGTTGGCCGGCCGCAGGTTGCATACAAAGAGACGATTACGAAGACGGCAGAGGCCGAGGGCAAGTACATCCGTCAGTCTGGAGGCCGCGGGCAGTACGGCCACTGCTGGCTGCGGCTTGAGCCTCGAGAACGAGGAGCAGGGTATGAGTTTGTTGATGAAGTGAGAGGCGGGGTGATTCCGCGCGAGTATATTCCGGCGATCCAGAAAGGGGTGCGTGAAGCTGTTGATAAAGGGGTTGTTGCCGGTTACCCGATGGTGGATTTGGCTGTGGCGGTCTACGACGGCACGTATCACGAAGTGGACTCATCCGAGATCGCGTTTAAGATCGCGGGCTCTATGGGGTTTCAGGAAGCCGCGAAACGGGCAGCTCCGGTGTTGCTTGAGCCCGTGATGAAAGTGGAAGTGGTAACTCCGGAGAACTTCATGGGCGAGGTTATCGGAGACCTCAATTCCAAGCGAGCAGAAATTAAAGAGTTGCGCGAACGGGGCACTGCCAAAGTGGTGGATGCGACTGTGCCGCTTGCCGAGATGTTTGGGTACGCGACGAGCTTGCGCTCGATGAGCCAAGGCCGCGCAAGCTATACCATGGAATTTTCTCACTACGCCGAGGTACCACGGAACGTCGCAGAAAAAATTGTGGAGGCGAAGGGCGGGCAGACGGCGCGGAAGTGAGGACTGGGCGGCTGCGCGTGTGAGTGCATCGCGCACGCTCCGTGTTCAACGACTGCGGGAATTTTTGACCTCGACTTCGGTCGGGGTCGTTCGTGCGTAACTCGTCCTCCGATTGCGATCGGAGTCCTCGAACAGTACTGGGCTCACTCAAAAATTCCACGCAGTCTGGGAACACTGCACTATAGCGCGAGTGCACCACACACTGCGCCGCCCAGTCCTCACTGGACAGTGAAAGTGAACGTGGGGCGGCAAGGGTGACTTCTCGTGATATTGCCCGAGCCGGGTTGAGAACTTCCATGAGCGACATTTGACAAAAATCAGGGCGTGCGCTATACTGTGGGCGAACATTAAAAAGATAAGGATCCGTGATGGTCTCTGGACGAGAGCTCTGGAATCAGCGCTCCCGTATCGAGATCATTGAAAACGCGCTTTGGACAAAAATCGAGGCGCGTTTTTCTCTACCTCGAGGGTCCTTTAACAGAAAGGAGAGAAGAATGACGACCATCAACGCAGTGTTGGGTAAGTTCGAAGATCAGACCTTCGACGGGATCGAGAGAATGAAGGTCCGGCTCCAAGCCGAGTACCCGGAGGAGCTCGCGGAGCTTCCGAAGGCCGAGGTGCTCAAGCTCGCGATCTCGCTGCTTAACCTCGAGCGGCTGGGATTGCAGAAGGTCCGGTTCTGGATGGACCTCGTGGGCAAGATCCTTCCGCTGCTGGTTGCTCTGCTCGCGCTCGTGCCGAACTTCATTCAGGCCCTGAAGTGAGTCGGCCGTGACCATCATCGCCACGCCGCGGATTCGCACTCTCCGCGGCCGTCTTTTTTTCAAAAGCGTCTGGTGATATAGTGCCTTCACTATGCCCAAAGCGCACGTGTATACTGTCAGTCAATTCGTCGGCGTTGTTGATGAGTACCTTCGCGAGGGGTTGGGGACCGTGGTCGTGCGCGGGGAAGTGGTGGATTTTAAAGTGGTGCGCGAACGGCTGGTCTTTTTTGAACTCAAAGATGCCGAAGCCAGAGTGGGTTGTTTCATGATGCGCTGGGAGCTCAAGACCGAGCTTGAGGACGGCATGGAGATTGAAGTCACTGGAACTCCCGGGCTTTTCAAACAATCAGGACGGTTTCACATTCGAGTCATTGACGTGCAGCTCGTAGGCGCTGGAGCGCTTGCAGCCGCGTTTCAGAAGCTCAAGCTCAAACTTGAGAAAGAAGGCTTGTTTGCTCCGGAACGCAAACGTGCACTGCCGCGGTTCCCAGAGGTTATTGGAATTGTGAGTTCAAGCGAAGGCGCGGCAATCACCGATATCCGACGGGTGCTTGCGAACCGGTGGGCGGGACTGCGGCTCGTACTTGCTCCGGTTGCCGTGCAAGGCATTGGCGCAGTCAGTCAGATTGTCGGGGCCATTGGTGCGCTTAATGCCCGGCTGGACGTTGAGGTTATTATTGTCGCGCGCGGCGGGGGATCACTTGAAGATCTGCAGGCGTTTAATACCGAAGACGTTGCACGCGCGGTGTTTGGCAGCCGGGTGCCGGTGGTGAGCGGCGTTGGCCACGAGCGGGATGTCACCATTTGTGATCTCGTTGCCGATCTCCGCGCCGCAACCCCTTCCAATGCCGCAGAACTGGTGGTGCCGGATAAGCGAGAGGTTGCAGCGGGGATGACCGAGATGCTCGAGCGCGTTGCCGGTATTCTGTCTCAGCGCATGAGTGAGTTGCGAGCAGATATTCGTCACGCGGTATTTTCCATGGAGCGACAACTTGCAGCCCCACAAACACGGCTAACGGTCGCAGCTCGTCAGCTTGGAACGTCGGTCGGTACATGGCTTTCGAGCCGCGAAACCAAAGTCGGTCACCTTGAGAAAATGCTTTCTGCCTATTCGCCGCGCGCCACGCTCGATCGCGGTTACTCCATTACTACCACCAACGGCAAGCTCCTCAAAGACCCTTCAGCCACCCGCGACGGCACCGAGCTCGAAACCATCCTCGCCAAAGGAAAGTTGCGATCTATTGTTCGTCGAAATTTAGGATTAGGGATATAGCTTAGCAGGCGTTGACTCTCGAGCATAGTCCTGCTAGGATTTGCGATGCACCTTCACAGTCATGAGTCGACAATCGCAACGTGCGCAACGTGCTCGAAGGGGGTGACTATATTGGCAGAGATACCACAGAACTACCGGCCCACCCATCCTTTCATCCTGGCTCTGGATACTACACCGGGTGCCCAGGAACTCGGGAGGCTTCTGGAGAATCCCGTTACCGCAGTGCGGGCAGTGGAGATCCTGAAGCGGGAACTGCTGGCGTCGAAGCAGCCTACGGATCCCCGAACGGCCTGGATCACTGAGCCGCCGGGCTCTGGATTCTGGAATGACGGCAGCTAGAGTGCGGGCTGCGACGTGAGCAACGGCTCGGGATTTCAAGGGCGACAGCCCAAGATTTTCCGAGCTGCTTTCATATCTGTACGATCTCTCGTAAGTCAGTTACAATATCTATAGGATTCTATGCCAAAATCCTTCCAAAAACAGTTTGAAGAGCTGGAGAAGATCGTTGCCGCCTTTGAA
>CAZNTM010000058.1:0-4772 GCA_964576005.1 uncultured Gammaproteobacteria bacterium | reverse complement strand
GTGGAAACAAAAAGCGGCCGGCCTTCGTTCCGCCATTGCCTCACGGTCTGGATGACGTTCATTTCACCGTTGAGGTACGCGATGAGGATGTTTGTGTCTAGCGTCATGAGGACTTCCGTGTTGCAAGAAGTTCGAGGCGCCCGGTCCGTTTTGCCCACCCGCGTCGAATTGCGCGCTGATAGCGAATCGGATCAACACGTTTTTTCCCTTTCAGTAATCCCGCAGCTCGATCCCAGACCCACGGGATCTTGTGGGTCATTTGCGTGAGTTCTTCTGGCAGAAGAGTCGTGGCTCCTGTTTGAGGCATATGAAATCATTCTAACGAGAGACGGTGTCGAAGGTCAACTGCCTCCGGCAGGATTTGAACCTGCAACCCTTGCGGGACATGGTCCTAAGCCATGCGCGTATACCGTTCCGCCACGGAGGCTTGGAACCAGTGTAGCGAATCGTCATGCCCTTTACAATATTTGCGTTTTGTGGTAGCATGAAATGTTTATGAAAATTGCGGTGATTGGTTCAAAAGGAATGCCGGCAGCCTCGGGTGGAGTTGAGCGGCATGTTGAAGCGGTTGCAACGCGACTTGCGAAAGCTGGGCACGAAGTTTTGGTGTACACGCGGCCGTGGTACACCCGTCAGCGTCGAGCCTCTAAGCTAAAAGCTAAAAGCTATAAGCTCGCCGGTGGCGTGCGGTTGATTCCGTTGCCGAGCATTGTCACGAAGTACCTTGATGCGATCACACATACGCTGCTTGCGTCGTTTGATGTGCTCCGACGCGACGTGGACATCGTCCACTATCACGGAATTGGGCCATCGCTCTTGCTCTGGATTCCGAAACTGCTTTCGCGGTTCGTGCGACCGCAGGCACCGCTCGTCGTCATCGCGACCTTCCACTGCCAAGACTACCACCATCAGAAGTGGAATTGGTTTGCGCGGTTGGCGCTGCGGTTGGGCGAGTGGATTGCCTGCACGATCGCGGATGAGACCGTCGTGGTCTCCCGCGAGCTCGAGCGCTACGTCTGGACCGCGTATCAACGAAAGGCAATCTATGTTCCGAATGGAGTGGACGGAGAATTAAGAATTAAGAATTATGAATCAAGGGAACGATTGAAACGGTTTCGGTTGCAGCCGAACGGTTATCTACTTTTCGTTGGGCGGCTCGTGCGGCACAAAGGGGCGCATACGCTCATCAGTGCGTACCGACAGCTACAAGCTATCCCGCCACAGCGGGACCCCGCCTTGGCGGTGGCAAGCTATCCCGCCACAGCGGGACCCCGCCTTGGCGGTGGCAAGCTACAAGCTTCATTCCCATTGGTGATTGTCGGTGCTGGAGCGAATACGAGTGAGTACGAGCGCGAATTGCGGCGCATGGCTCGGGGAATGCCAATCCGATTCTTGGGCGAGCAGACTGGAGAAGCGCTTGCCGGCCTTCTTCGTGGCGCGCGACTGCTCGTGCACCCTTCGGTCTCTGAAGGGATGTCGTTGCTGCTGCTTGAGGCGATGGCTGCAGGAACTCCGGTACTTTCCAGCGACATTCCGGAGAATCTCGAAGTGTTGGGGAAGACCGCCACCGTCTTTCGCGCTGATGATGCCGATGATCTCGCGCGCAGGCTCTTTTGGTGTCTTACCCATCCAAAGACCATTGCCTCACGCGCTCGCCAAGCGCAGTCCCTTGCGAAACATTTCCAGTGGGAACAAACCGTGGACACTCTGGTGGATGTTTACGAGCAGTGTTTGTGGATAACATCCAAATCCAGTGCAAAAATGCAGGAAAAACTTGCACGTTGACCAGAGGGGGTTTTCCTGCTATACTCTGTCTATAACTGCTCCTTAGCAGCGTATTCTCTGCTCTCTGCTGAAAGAGAGAGCCTACAGTAGGGAAAGCTCCCGTCACATTTAAATATTGAAATATTTAAATGTCGCCGGTGTTTTCTCTACTGTCTGTCGGCGGGCTTCCGAACCCGTCCTATAGAGTCTCTCTTTCTGATTCTCTGACCTTGTGTCAGAGAGTCGAGGCGATGGTAGAGAAGCTGCCGTGGACGCTCGGAGCCCACGGATCGCCGTCCTCCTTGGACGGATCTCTGGCGCTGTCGGGGTTTGACGGAGTCAGGGTGTGAGGAGGACAGAAGGCGCGGGGAGCGCATGAACCATTGGAAATTCGGCGCGGACTACCCGCGCCTTTACTCATTTTGCCTTTCGTGCTTTATTTAAAGTATACTGAATTAAGGTTGAGGGGAGGCATCTTATGAGTGCTCAAGCAATAGATCAGACATTACTGGAGCGCGTGAAAGCGCAACTCCTTGAGGAGAAAGTCCGTCTTGAGGGGGAGCTGGAGGAGTTTGCAAAAAAGCATCGCGGCGGAGATTACCAGGCAGACTTTCCGCAGCTCGGCAACAAAGAAGACGAGAACGCCGCAGAGGTGGCGCTCTTTTCTGACAACCTCTCGCTCGAGCAGACATTAGAGAGCGCGCTGCGGGACGTGAAACGCGCGCTCAAACGTCTTGAGGAGAAGACGTACGGCATCTGCATTTACTGCAACCAGCCGATTGATCCGCGGAGATTGCTCGCGCGTCCGACCTCGCGCACGTGCATCAATTGCAAAGAGAAAATTTCGTCGCGGTAGCCATCCGGTCATTGAGTAATGAGTAATTGAGTAACGAGACAAATGCGTCACTTGGTAATTACCCGATTACCCAATTACGTAATTACTGTATCAGTTGCTGCTCTCGTTGTTGATCGTTTTCTTAAAGTTTTTGTGACTCGTATTCCGCCGCAAGCGGCGGATTTTTCGTTTGCATCGTTGGGATTTGAACGCACGAATACGAGTACGATCCTGGGTGTCGTGCCGCTCGGAAGCACGGCCGCGGTCGTAGCCATGAGTGTTGCGTTGCTCGCAATGCTCGTGTGGATACTCAAGAATTACCAATTACCATTTATTCGTTACCGTTTTCTGTTACTCATTCTTCTCGGCGGCGCCTCAAATCTCTACGACCGCGTGACCGTGGGCGCGGTGAGCGACGTCTTCCGCGTCGCGGTCGGCAGTGACGCGCTTGTTTTTAACGTCGCGGATCTCATGATTGTCGTCGGCGCTCTCTTGTTTGTCTTTCGGCGCTCCTCCCCCTATGTCGCTTAAAATTTTTACTGCGGCGATCCACGCGCTCGAGGGTCTGCTCGTCGAGGTTGAGACGGATATTTCCGGAGGTTTGGGCGCGTTTCATATCGTGGGTTTGCCGGATACGACGGTGCAAGAGGCGCGGGAGCGCGTGCGCGCGGCAATCAAAAATAGCGGCCTGCCATTTCCCCGCGATCGGGTCACGGTGAATCTCGCTCCCGCAAACGTGCGCAAAGAAGGCGCTGCCTATGATCTGCCGATCGCGCTCTCCATCTTGTTTGCAAGCGCTCACCAAGGCGCTTCGGATGATGGAGTCGAGAAAGAATTATCCGAAGGCGCGCCAGCAAAATTCAACCCCTCGGCGCTGGACGGAGTGTTTGTCGTCGGGGAACTTGGGCTTGATGGGAGCATTCGCGCTGTCTCCGGGGTACTCTCTATTGCGCTGCTGGCCCGGGCGCGCGGGTTTCGTACGCTCATCGTGCCAACGCGCAACTGCGAGGAAGCGCGTCTCGTCAGCGGCCTCACCGTCCTGCCGGTAGAGAATCTTCGATCCCTCGTCGAGCACCTTGGCGGCGTTGAGATCCTCCCGACGCTTGTTGGCTATGATCATCTTCCGGATCACCAGAGCGAGGATTTTCCCGTTGATTTCGCTTTTGTTCGCGGGCATGCGCAGGCGAAGCGGGCGCTTGAAATCGCGGCAGCCGGCGGGCATAACGTGTTGCTCCACGGTCCGCCCGGGGCAGGGAAGACCATGCTCGCGCGCGCGTTTGCCGGACTTCTGCCCCCGCTCTCTTTACCCGAGGCGCTTGAGGTGACGCGCATTCACTCGGTGGCTGGATTGCTCTGCGAGCAGCGTCCGGTCGTCCTCTCTCGACCGTTTCGCAATCCGCATCATACGAGTTCTGCGGTTGCGCTCGTCGGTGGCGGGGTCCAGCCGCGACCGGGAGAGATCACGCTTGCGCACCGCGGCGTGCTTTTTCTGGACGAGCTTCCGGAGTTTCCCCGCTCGGTTCTGGAGAGCCTCCGGCAGCCGCTTGAAGACGGGGTCGTCTCGGTGGCGCGCGCGCGAGAGTCGGTGCAATTTCCGGCGCGGTTCATCCTCATTGCCGCGCAGAATCCCTGCCCGTGCGGCTACTGGAGCGACGGAACCCAGCCGTGCGTCTGCTCGAGTGGGCAAATTTTAAAGTATCACAAACGGGTGAGCGGGCCGCTGTTGGACCGGTTTGACCTTCACGCGCGCGTGCCGAGGCTCGCCACCCTTGAGATCACGGACGAGCGCGTCGCCGAAGGTTCTGCCGCGATCCGACAGCGCGTTATCCGTGCGAGAAGCGTGCAGTCGCGACGATTGGGCGCCGTGGGGAAGATGACAAACAGCGAGCTTACCAGCCACGAGGTGAAGCAGTTTTGTCCAATGAGTTCTGAAGCGGCTCGCGTGGCAACAGCATCTGTTGATCGTTTTCGTCTTTCCGCGCGCGGGTATTTCCGGGTGCTCAAACTTAGCCGGACGATCGCAGACCTCGCCGGCGTTGAACTCATTGACGGGGTCCACGTTTCCGAAGCGTTGCAGTACCGGTATCGGCCACCGCTTGAATGAGTAATTACTCAATTACTGTGAATTACGAAACTCCCAAAATAGTATCCCCTGGAGCCTGTCGAAGGGTAC
>CAZNTM010000057.1:0-4830 GCA_964576005.1 uncultured Gammaproteobacteria bacterium | reverse complement strand
TTGGGATCCTTCGTGCCCCACGCCACCGTTTTCACGCCAGAGCATGCGATCCACTGCGAGCACGGTTCGCATTCGGTGTAGTCATTGTGGTGGCAGGGTTCCAATGTCGAATAAAGCGTTGCGCCTGGAGCTCGACCGTCCAGTTTCTTTAGCGCATTCACCTCGGCGTGCTCTTTGCCAGCAGGTTGCGTATGCCCACGGACAACCACCTTCCCGCCTTTCACAATAACACAGCCAACAAACGGATAGGGGCTCGTCGTCCCTTCCCCCCTCTTCCCCTCCTCAAGCGCCAAGCGCATGAAGTGTTCGTGTTGCATATACAAACAACGATGGGCCACCCTTGCCGGCTGATACGCTCGCGATTATAGCGCAGGGCGACAGCTCGCCGGCAATTTGTAGCAAAAGAGTCCTGTGTGAGGAAGCGACTCCGACCGCGGTCGGAGGAGCGACGAGTTACGGTTTTTGCGTCCAAACAAACTGCCGAGTGAGCGTTTCGCCCGGAGCGTGTCGCGAGGGGGCAGACGGCGGGTGGCCCTCCGGCGCGAGATCCCTCGGTCCGACTCGGGATGACAAGGAAGGCGAATTATTTCGTTTCCTTGTGAAGCGTATGCTTCTTACACCACCGGCAATGCTTGTTGCGCTCCATTCGCTCCTTAATCTTTTTTTTGTTGCGGAACGTATGATAATTCACCTTGTGGCACTGACTGCACTCGAGTTTGATGAGGTTATCTTGGGACATAAGTGAAGGGTATAGAGAATAGGGTTTAGGGTATAGGCTGGTTGTGTGGAGCCGGAGGTGGGAATCGAACCCACGGCCTACTGTTTACAAAACAGTTGCTCTGCCGCTGAGCTACTCCGGCGTACCCGTCTTCAACCGCCGGTACATCGCGATCGCCTCTAAAACGTCTTCCTTCGCATTCCGTGGAGCCCCGGGAATCCATCGAAGGGAATCAACCTCGGATCCCGGCACCCACCGCCACTGACTGTACTCGCTTTCATCAAGCACAACGCCGCTTCCGTTCGTGTAGCGCAAAAATGTGGAAAGGAATTTAATCCCAAGAATCCGCGGATCGCCTCCGGACGCCGGAATTTCAAACGGGGCAACCGGAGCGAGGATGTTTGCTTCAACCCCATAGTCCTCGCGCAGATGCCGGGCCGCTGCCATGGCAAAGTCCTCGTGCTCGTGCATTGCTCCGCCGGCGCTCCCCTCCCAGAAGCCTTGGTAATGGCGTTTCAACGGCGAGCGTCGGCCCGCGAGAACTTCAACGCCACCGTTGGGAGCATCCCGTAAACAGATCGCGCCGACATGGAGCGCATGAGTGGCAACGCGAGACTCGGAAGCTTTCCGTGGAGCAATCGAAAGCGCAATGGCAGCCGCAAGTAAACCGATGTCGCGAAACACAATGATCCAACTTGCCGGAGATGAGGTAAGCAGTATGCCAAGAAGATACAGTACAAGCAACGTGCTTGCGACGCGAGCGTATTTCGAGATGAACAGAAATGCCGAGAGCAGAATGTGCGCTACGCCAATGGTATAAAGGAGCGGCTCGTCTTTAAGCGGCGAGAGGCGCTTCAACCACTCGGGCAACCACCCAACCCACGCCTCTGGCTGCCGAAGAAAATCTACACCGGCATAGACAAAGGTGAGGGCGAGTCCAACGCGAAGAATAAAAAAGGCGACGTTCACTCGATTCATAGCAAGACTACTTTAGCGACTTTGTCGTAAAGATTCAAGCTGCATAAAAAGAAGCAACCGGCCGATGGGGGCAGTCGGTCTGACCGAGGGCAGCGAGACATTGCTTAGACTTGCGCCTGTTTCTGAAGCGCGAGAGAGCCCCGGTGCGCCTCGAGGAATCGGACGCACCACCCCCGGAACTTGTTCGTCCAGATCTCAAGGCCGAAACCCGGGAGCTTCCGCGTACACTCGTCGAGACGCGAGATCTGGTTTGTGAGCACCTCGGTGAGGATCTCTGCGTTCTCGTAACGCTCGTACTGCTCGATCGCGTAAAGGACGTAGTCGAGCTGTTCGAGCGCCGCAAAGAACACCGCCTCGTGATACCGCTTTTCGCGCAGTTCCTTCATCACCTCCTGCGCCTCCTTGTGGAATTGGGGCAGGTCCTTGAGTACGAACTGTAGGAGGAACGCCCGCTGGAAGGCCGCGAGCACGCGAGGCCCCTGATGCTCGAAGCGGGCGAGAAACGCCCGGTACTCGTCGAGGTCGCGGGAATCCGTCTTCTCCGGATACGGGATATCCGAAGAGAGCTCTGCTTCGCCGTGATCGTGGACGAGCGCTGCGGTGAGGATGAGCTCGCTATCAAGCGCGACGTAGGGCTCCAGCCGGGCGAGCAGGATCCGCGCGAGCACCGTGAGCGAGTACGTGTGCTGCAGGCAGTCTTGTTGCCGCAGCTTCGTACTCCGCTCCCGGAACCGCGACCACCGGATGACCCTTGGTAGTTCGACCTGCCCGACCCTCCAGATATCGAGGATACGCTGAATCGCTCCGATGCCGAACTTCACTTCTGCTCCTTTGTGAAAAAAACGTTTGATCCAAATCACGCGTCCGGATCAAACGCACGGTATCACAAACATCCCCGCGCGCGTCAACGGTCTTCACATCCTCCCGTGCCTGATCTGCTGCCGAATGTTTGAAACGAAAGTGTTGAAAAAGAAAAGGTTGTGCATGGTGAGGAGTTTAAGGCCAGTGATTTCCTTTGCCCGAACAAGGTGGCAGAGGTAGGAACGATCATACGTGCCGCAGGCGATACACGCGCACCCGTGATCAAGCGGCGTTCGCTCTTTGAGAAATCGCGACTGAAGAAGATCGAGTTTGCCCTCACTCGTGAATGCCGCGCCGTGCCGGGCGTAGTGCGTTGGAACCGTGCAGTCAAAAAGGTCAACCCCTTCCCGGATGATCATGGGAATGTCCTCGAGTTTGCCAATGCCTAAGAGGTGGCGCACTCTGTTCTCCGGAAGCGCACCAACAACCAAGGAGAGCATCCGCGTCATCGTCTGCTTTGCTCTGCCAAATTCCCCGCCAATGCCAAAGCCGTCAAAGGGGAGTGAGCCGATGAATCGCGCGCTCTTCAGGCGCAAATCGCGAAACCTCCCGCCTTGGACAATGCCAAAGAGCGCTTGCCCTGTTCGCTTTACCTCAAGGCACGTGGATGCCCATGCGTGCGTGCGTTTCAGTGAGACAGCGGTATACGCGCGCTCTGCCAGCGGCGGTGTGCACTCGTCAAACGCGAACATGATGTCCGCGCCAAGCGATTCCTGAATCTTCATGGATTCTCTCGGCCCAAAAAAAAGCCTGTCCCCGTTTCCCGGGTTACGAAACTCAACGCCGGAATCCGTGATCCGAAGATTCTGCGGCGCATCACCGCTTCGCACAACGTCCCGCCTCCCCTTGCTGCTCGCTTTAAGAATCTTCCCGATCTTGCGGTCGCGCCCAAAACCAAGGGAGAACACCTGAAATCCGCCCGAGTCAGTCATGAGCGGGCGTGGCCAGCGCATGAAGGTATGCAGCCCGCCGGCGTCGCCCACAATGCGCTCGCCCGGTTTGAAATACAAATGAAACGTATTTGCGATGAGGATCTGCGCCTTGGAGCTTGCTACTTCCTCGCTCGTTAACGTACGGACCACCGCGTTCGTTGCCACCGGCACGAACGCTGGAGTTTCCACCACTCCATGCGGCGTTTCCAGCACCCCAAGTCTTGCCCGACTCTTCTTTGATCGGCGTACGACTTCAAAATGAATATTGTTCATGAGTGATCTCTTGACCTTCTCCGGTGATATTCTCTACCACGGTGCACGAAACGATGCCCTCTGCCCGCGCGATTCCCTCGACGTATCTGCAAGGATCGCTCATACCTTAGGGGGTGCGAACGCTCCGGCGGCAATTCCGGAAGCCGGGAAATAGGCAACACCGTCCGGGCTAACTTCTCAATCTCCCGCACAGCGCTGCCTTGGTCTGGCATCGCAAACGAGATGGCATGCCCAGCTCGTCCGGCGCGACCCGTGCGGCCGATGCGATGGACATAGTCGCCCGGATCCTCGGGGATATCGTAGTTGATGACGAGTTCGATACCAGTAACATCAATGCCGCGGGAAGCAATGTCGGTGGCGACGAGCACGCGGTACTTGCCCGACTTAAAACCATCCAGCGCATCGCGCCGTTGATTGAGCGACCGGTTTGAGTGAATCTCGGCTGTGGCATGTCCCAATCTCTTCACCGTGTCGCAAATTTTTCGAGCGCCAAATTTGGTGCGGGTAAACACGAGCACGCTGCCGTGATAATCAGCAAGCAATCGCTCCAGTAAACGGAGCTTCTGCTCTTTTCTTACCACAAAAAGCTCCTGCTCGACCTTCTCTGGCATCGAACCCGAACGGGCGATCTCGACCCTCACCGGCAGCTTCATGTGCGCCGTGGCGATGCGGACAATGTCATCCGGCATGGTGGCGGAAAAAAGCATGGTCTGGCGCTCCCGCGGCACCACGGAAAGAATGCGTTTGATCTGCGGGGCAAACCCCATGTCAAGCATTCGGTCAGCTTCGTCAAGAACCAGCACCGTCACGTCACCGAGCGCGAGCGTCTTCTGACTCAAATGGTCAAGAATCCGCCCGGGGGTTCCCACAATAATATGCGGCTTTCTTTGAAGACTCTGCTGCTGCCGGATCATGGAGGCGCCGCCGATTAACACCGCGGTGCGAAGGCCGATCGGACGTCCGAGTTGCTGCAAGGCTTCATCCACTTGAAGCGCCAACTCACGCGTGGGCAAAAGGATGAGTCCCCTGCCCCTAAGCTGCGCCAACCGCTGGATCATCGGAATGCCA
>CAZNTM010000056.1:0-4891 GCA_964576005.1 uncultured Gammaproteobacteria bacterium | reverse complement strand
GCAACGATCGCGACGATCATGCAGTCCTCTTTGCGGATCGCCGGCTCGCTTGATGCGAGTTTGCCGGCGTTTTACGCTGCAGAAAGCTGTCTTGAGGAAGCGCTCTTTTATATGGAGAAAGTCACTGATACGAATCCAGACGGTACGACGCTCACGGACAGCGAAAAGGTGGATCGGCTCAACACCGGCGCCCCCCGCGCTCCGTCCCTTTCCGGTACGCTTGCCAATGAGGCGACGTGGCAGCGTCTTGCGGACGCGGTGTGCGTGGCATCATCTCCTCCTGATCCCCCAGACCCCTGCGCGCAGGTGTTCCTCAAATGCATCGGGAGTTTCCGCGGGACAACCACCGGCATCAGCAATCTTTTTTAGCGGGCGTATGACGCGATTCGAAGCCAAGGTGCGCATCGCGAAACTTCGCGCGCTTATCAATCATCACCGGTATCTCTACCACGTGCTCGATCGCATTGAGATTTCAGATGCGGCATTGGATTCTCTCAAACATGAGCTTGCCGAGCTTGAAGCTGCGTTTCCCGAGTTGATCAGCGTTGACTCGCCGACCCAACGGGTAGGGGGAGCGGCGTTGGAGCAATTTCAAAAAGTGCGCCACAGCGGCAGGATGCTTTCCATGGAGGATGCGTTCTCGGCAGAAGAGGTGCGCGCGTGGGAGCAGCGGTTGATGAAATTTCTTAAATACGAGACGTCGTTTCAGTATTACACCGAGATCAAAGTGGATGGTCTGGCAGTGGTCCTTCGCTACGAGGATGGGGTTCTGAAGCTCGCGGCAACGCGCGGGGATGGCACGGTGGGCGAGGACGTGACCGCAAACGTTCGGACCATCGAGTCGGTCCCATTGCGGCTTCTCGATCCCCGGGAAAGTTTCAGGCGTTTGGAACGTACGTGGAAGCCTTGGCTCAACGCAGAGCTCGTCGCGTCCCTTGCGCAGATCCTCCAGCGCGCTCCCCTCGAGATCCGCGGAGAGGTGTATATTAAGAAATCGGATTTTGACAAGTTGAATCAGCGGCAGCGCGCCGCAGGAGAGACGCTCTTTGCAAACCCCCGGAATGCGGCCGCAGGCGCAATCCGGCAGCTTGATCCAAACGTCGCAGCGAGCCGACCCCTCTCGTTTGTGGCGTGGGATCTCGTAAGCGACGTGGGACAGAGTCTCCATTCGCAATCGCACGTGCTGCTTCGGTTGCTTGGGTTTGCCGGCAATCTTATGCTGGAGAAACGATGCCGCTCGATTGACGAGGTCATCGCATACCACGAGCGCATGGAAAAGATGCGGGATTCTCTCGATTTGCAGTTTGATGGCGTTGTCGTGGTCGTTGATGAGCGGACGCTTTTTGAGCAACTTGGGGTTGTGGGAAAGACGCCGCGGGGGTTGCTTGCCTATAAGTTTTCAGCCGAGCAGGCAACGACGGTGGTGGAAGATATCGTCATCTCGGTGGGGCGCACCGGCGTGCTCACTCCGGTGGCGCACCTCAAACCCGTCCTCGTTGCCGGCTCGACCGTTTCCCGGGCGACGCTTCATAACAGAGATGAGATTAGACGCCTTGGGGTCAAAATCGGCGACACGGTGATCATTGAGAAAGCCGGCGACATCATTCCAAAAATTGTTGCGGCGCTCCCGAAGTTGCGCACCGGCAAAGAGCGATCCTTCGTGATGCCGAAGACCTGCCCGATGTGCGGCACCGCGGTGACGAGAGCGACATCTGAAGTTGCACTTCGCTGTGGCAATCCCCGCTGCTATGCATCGCGGAAAGAAGGGATCCTCCACTTCGTGAGCCGTCATGCGTTTGACGTTGAGGGTTTAGGTGAGAAGATTCTCGAGCAGCTCATGGGAGAGGGGTTGGTGGCTACCCCGGCCGATCTCTTCAAGCTCGCCCCCGGGGATCTTGAACCGCTTGAGCGGTTTGCCGAGAAAAAGGCTGCGAACCTTGTTGCAGCGGTCCAGAAACGCACGAAAATCACGCTGCCGAGATTCCTCTTCGCGTTAGGGATTCGGCACGTCGGCGAAGAGACCGCGCTGCGTTTGGCAGAATCTTTCGGGTCGCTTGCCAAGCTTCGTGCCGCGAGTCTTGAGGATATTCAAGCGGTGCGTGACATTGGGCCGGTGGTCGGGCAGTCTATGTACGATTGGTTCAGAGCAAAGGAGAATGTCCACCTCCTTGAAGGGCTTCTTCGTGTCGTCCGCGTCGAACCGTTTGGGCCAGCGGCAAGCGGCGGAAAGTTTTCCGGCAAAACCTTCGTGTTTACCGGTGAGCTTGAATCCCTGTCGCGGGAAGAAGCGGAAAGGAGCATCCGCGCGCTCGGCGGGCATCCAAGCGGCTCGGTGAGCAAAAAGACGAGTTATGTTGTTGTCGGCAAAGATCCGGGGTCGAAGTTTGAGCAGGCAAAGCGGCTCGGGGTGGAGATCTTGAGCGAAAAGGAGTTTTTGGCTATGCTAGGGTAGCCTTACTGCTGCAGATTACTGAGCGAATTCGTTCTAATCATTCACGAATAATTCGTTCAGTTATTCGTGTGATTAGCTTAGCGATTTGCTGACACGCATGTGCTCACGAAAGCCCAAATTGAACACCTCGCCGATCTTGCGCGACTCGAGCTCTCTGAAGATGAAAAGGAACGCTATGCCCGCGAACTCTCGGGCATTTTGGAATTTGTCGCCCAGTTGAAAGAGGTGGATACCGAAGGGGTCGCGCCAACCTCGCAGGTGACGGGCTTGACTGGACACGAGCGCGCCGATGTTGTGGATTCCTGCGATGCGGCAACGCGGGAGCGGTTGCTTGCTGCAGCGCCACGGCGGGAAAGGGATCATATCAGCGTCCCCCCGGTGTTCAGCTAAATCCTAATGCCCAAGCTCCAATGCCAAATCAAATCAAAAATTCCAATAGTGACGCGGGGCATTTTAAGCTTTGGACATTGATTTGATATTTAGATTTTGACATTTGAACTTTTGGCCTACCATCCATGCTATGGCCCAGCTCAATGAGCGAACAATTATTCAAGCCCACGATGGCTTAGTTTCAAAGCAGTTTTCTTGCAGCGAGCTTGTGGACGCCTGTCTCTCTGCCATTGAGCAACGGGATGGCGAGCTTGGCGCGTTTCTCACCGTGATGGGCGATGATGCCCGGGCAGATGCGGCGCGGGTGGACGAAAACATCGCGGCAGGGCAGCGCCTCGGGTTGCTTGAGGGCATTCCGTTGGCAATCAAAGACGTCATCCTGACTGAAGGCAGCCCAACGACTGCGGCATCAAAAATTCTCGAGGGCTATACGGGTGCCTACGATGCCACGGTGATAGAAAAACTTCGCAGTGCTGGCGCTGTTTTTTTAGGTAAGACGAACTGCGACGAGTTTGCCATGGGCGCTTCAACGGAAAACTCCGCGTATAAAAAAACGAAAAATCCGGCAGACTCCGAGCGTGTTCCCGGAGGATCTTCCGGCGGTTCTGCTGCGGCGGTGGCGGCCAACGAGTGCATTGCTGCGCTGGGTTCTGATACTGGCGGTTCCATCCGACAACCTGCCGGGTTTTGTGGCGTGGTGGGACTCAAGCCTACCTATGGAGCAGTTTCCCGCTACGGCCTCATCGCGATGGCGTCGAGCTTCGATCAGATCGGGCCGTTCGCCAAGACGGTCGAGGATGCCGAGATACTCTTTAACGCCATCCGCGGCAAAGATCCCAAAGACGCAACCACCATTAGTTACCAGTTACCAGTTACCAGTTACCAGTTACCCGATCTCCGCATCGGTATTCCGAAAGAATATTTTATCGGAGGGTTGGAGCCGGCGGTGGAAAAGGCGGTTCGCGGCGCCATCAAAACATATAAGGACCTCGGGGTAAGCATCGAAGAAGTGTCGCTGCCGCTCACGAAGTATGCGCTTGCGGTTTACTACATCCTCATGCCTTCCGAAGTTTCGGCAAACCTCGCGCGCTACGATGGGATCCGTTATGGGCAGTCGGTACTTCGCGATAAAAATTCCCTGAGCGAAGTCGAAGGGCTCTCTCACGTCTACACCAAAACCCGCGGGCATTCCTTTGGCGCTGAAGTGCGGCGTCGCATCATGGTTGGGGTCTACACGCTTTCCTCCGGCTACTATGACGCCTACTATAAAAAGGCCCAGGCCGTGCGCACGCTCTTGCGAAAGGAGTTTGCGGACGTTTTCCAGCGCGTTGATGTCCTCTTAACTCCGATCAGTCCCACGGTGCCATTTCGCTTCGGAGAAAAAATGGAGGATCCTCTGCAGATGTACCTTGCCGACGTCTTCACGGTCTCGGCAAACGTTGTCGGGGTTCCCGGACTTGCGATTCCTTGCCCGCGAAAAGAGAAAGAGCTGCCTGTCGGATTCCAACTCATGGGCCGGCCGTTTGAGGAGGAGTTGCTGTTTTCACTCGGCCGAGCCTTTGAATCGGCAAGCGTTTGAGGTTCGACCTTTCGGATCGCGCTATGGTCATCGAGCTTTCCGAACAGATGCTCTGGACGGTCGCGATCCTCCTGGGAGTCGGCGTGGCGCTGCTGCTTGCTGCGGGCATTCGTTTTCTCCGTCACAGTACTCGAAGCTCCTCATCTGATCGGCAGGAGGTTTCGCGTCGTTGGCAGCGGATCGAACAGTTAGCGACGAGCACTGATGAGAGCAGTTTACGGCACGCGGTGATTGAAGCAGACAGCGTTTTTGATTTTGCCATGAGGATCCAGTTTTTTTTCGGGAAAGATTTTGGAGAGCGGCTGAAAACAGCTCAAGCGCGCTATCCCAAATTGCGCGCGATCTGGCAGGCGCATCGGCTGCGAAATGAGCTGGTGCACGAATTGGGGACGTCGCTCCGGCGTGGTCAAGCGGCGCGTGCGGTCCGCATCTACCGCGAAGGACTGAAGGAACTCGGACTCTTGTGATTC
>CAZNTM010000055.1:0-4895 GCA_964576005.1 uncultured Gammaproteobacteria bacterium | reverse complement strand
CCCTAACACCGTTCGTCATGAGACATTCATCATTAAATCATTCGTCATTAACGTTTAAAGATATGGAACATCAACACGAACATGAACACGCTCACGAGCACGCGATCGTGCATCAAGACGCGCCACGGCAGCCGTGGTACCGACAATTCAAGCCGCTGGAATGGATTGGGCTTATCGCGATCGCGGCGATTGTGCTCAATCTCTTCTTTGATATCCGCTTAAACGTCACCCGAAAGCCACGCTTCGGTCGGTTCGTATCCAAACAGAACGCGTCAAAGACGAGCACCGCGAGCACCCCAACTTCAGAATCCTCCGGCCCTTCCGACACCGAGCTTGAAACCGCAGTGCTTCCGGCTTCCGGCATCGCGCTCCCCATTGTCTGGAACGATGTTGGCAAACGCATGGTCGAAACCGGCGTCATTGATAAGAAAAAGTTGGAAGATATTTATGCTGGCCGCGGCGGGCTGGGACCTGAAGGAAGGCTCCTCTCCGAGGTCGTGACCGAACCGATCACGATGACGCAGGAAAATTCCGGGACACTGCTGAATCTCCTCTGGGCATTTGGCTTGGGTCAAAAGAGCGAGGTGCTGACAAAAGGCGAGATGGTGGATCCTCAAAATGGCGGCGCCGACAATTTCGCTTCTACCGGAGGTTGGACTATTGCCAAGGGGGATGCGATGAACCACTACGCAAAGCACGAGTTCGTGAAACTCTCATCCGAGCAAGAAGCGCTTGTTCGGCGCGTCGCCGAAGGGATTTATCGGCCGTGCTGCGGCAACTCGGTGGCCTTCCCGGACTGTAACCACGGCATGGCAATGCTTGGGTTGCTTGAACTCATGGCTGCAAACAACGTGAGCGAAGCGGATATGTATAAAACCGCGCTTGTGGTAAACTCGTATTGGTTCCCAGATACCTACCTCACCATTGCAAAACTGAAAGCCAAAGAGGGAGCGAACTGGGGCAGTGTTGACCCTAAAGAGGTGCTCGGAGACGCGTTCTCGAGTTCTGCTGGCTTTCGGAGTGTCCGGGCAAAAGTGGAGCCAGCTCAAAGCAAAGGCGGCGGCGGGTGCGGAGTCTAGCGAAAAATTAGTATAGGACCTCCGCATAACCCCTCTGTCATTCTGACGACCGAAGGGAGGAAGAATCCCCCACAATCAAACCGAAGAGATTCTTCACTTCGTTCAGAATGACGCTTTTGCGTAGGTTCTATAGGATTTGGTAATGAGAAATTAGACATTGGGAATTAGTCATTCCATTCCATGTATGATGTACAACAACATGTGGTATGGATTCGGGGGGCTCGGATGGTTGTTTATGCTCCTCTGGTGGGCGCTTCCCATCCTTGGCATTGTGGCGCTCGTGCGGTATCTCGGAGATAATGGCACTCGTCGTCAGTCCTCGGCGCTTGAAATCCTCAAAGAGCGCTACGCGAAAGGAGAAATTGATGAGAAGGAATTTAAAGAAAAAAAACGCCACCTTCTCTGAAGAGAGACGTCTCGCTTTTCACAGTACAGAGAAACGTTTGGGGATAACCACCCTTGACCGACATAAGAGTATGAATTAGGATTCATATAGATATAGAAAGGTCGCGGCTTTTTATTCTCACGTCTACTTTCTATGGCATTTCAACAAGACGAGGTCTACGTTTGCCCGGACAAAGCGTGCGGATGCGAGGTGACGGTGACGAAGGGCGCGGCACCCGGTCGCGGGGGAGAGGAACCGCCCCGTTGCTGCTGTACCCAAAAAATGGTAAAATCGAGCAGAAGCGAAGCAAGTTGATCCAGAAGCTAAGCTTCTCGCGAGAAGCTTAGCTTCTGTTCTACCGGGAAGCTTAGCTTCTGGACTCCTGGCATGAAGCGAATTGACTTTGATCGGCCGCACCAATTTTTTTTCGAAACCCTCGGGAATGAAACCCGTTGGGACATTGTGCAATGTTTGCGCACGAGGCCATACCGAGCAACCGCGATCGCAAAAGAGCTTGCCGTAGAGCAGAGTTTGGTGTCGCATCACCTGAAGCGTTTGGAAACGTGCGGATTTGTTCAGGTAAAAACCAATGGCACCCAACGGGTGTATTCACTCAATGAGCAGACCATCGGTCCACTCTTGAAGCTGGTGGACAAGCACGTCAATCGCTTTTGCAAAAAAATTTGTTGCAGGTAAAATCGGCGATGTTACAGCGGTATGCAAACACCGGTTGAAATTTTGAAACTTCGGGTGCGCGGGCTTAAGCGAGAGCCCTCGCTGGCAGAAAAATTGTCGCAGCTCCTTCGGAGCGTTTCTGGGGTTCTTCGCGCGGACATCAATGTCCAAAAAGAGGTGCTGCGCGTCATCAGTCGCACGCCACTTGCCCTGCCGGCATTGCAAGCGGTTGTCCGGTCGCAGGGGTTTGAGCTTTTGCTCTACGAACCGGAGCAAACGCACGAAGGCGGCGTCCTCACGCTCTCGATAGAAGGCATGCACTGCAGAAGCTGTGAAATCACTATAGAACGAAAGTGGAAAGAAATCCCCGGGGTAAAGAAAGTAGACGTGGATGCAAGTGCTGGCCGAGCGCGAATTGTCGCTTCGGGCGGAGTCCCGAACGTTCGCGAGCTTGAAGCGGCCATTCGAGAGGATGGATACAGCGTACGCCTCCTGCCCAGAGACGAGCAAAAATTTACGCCAAAAACTCCGCCAAACGAGCGCCCGTCGTTGTTGCAGCTTCTCGGGCTGTTTTCTGCTATCTTCCTGCTCGGCAGTCTGTTCTCTCGCGCCGGGTTCTTGAGGCCCAACGTGGCGCTGGGAAGTGAGCTTCACTTTGCTTCAGTGTTTTTGCTTGGGCTTGTTGCTGCCAGTTCTTCCTGTCTGGCCGTTGCCGGCGGGGTGATGCTTTCGACCGCCGCGCGTTTTAACACCCGTTATCAAAACGTAACAAGGCTCGCGGCAATGCGGCCAGTGTTGCTCTTTATTGCCGGACGGCTTGCCGCATACGCGCTCTTTGGCGCGGCGATCGGGGCGTTGAGTCGGGCGCTTTCGCCCTCTCCATTTGTCACCGGAGCAATCACCGTGGTTGCCGCGCTCTGGATGGCGCTCATGGGCCTTGAAATGCTGGGCCGGGCTCCGCGATGGGCGTTGCGACTGCTGCCGAGAATGCCCAAAGTAATCTCACACCGCGTGCTTGATGCGCAAAACAAAGAGCATCCACTCGTACCGGCAATGCTTGGCGCAGGCACCTTCTTCTTGCCCTGCGGATTTACCCAGGCACTCCAGCTTTACGTATTGACGACTGGCAACGCCGCAACCGGTGCAATGGTTCTCTTCGCGTTTGCGCTTGGTACTGCCCCGGCTCTGCTTGCCCTTGGCTGGGTATCCAGTACTCTCAAAGGAAATGTGGGCAAGTTCTTTTTCCAATTCTCCGGCGCGCTCGTGGTGCTTCTCGGATTCTGGAACATCCAAAATGGATTTTCCATTGCGGGGTATCCTCTGCGGCTGCCAGAATTTCGGACCAATTCGGTCAGTGCTAGCGATGTGAGCAACAGTGTCGAAGATCCCAATGTGACCTTTACCGGAAGTGAGCAGGTCATGCGTATGACGGTTGCCTACCGCGGCTACGGCCCAAACCGATTCACCATTCGCGCAGGCGTGCCCACGCGGTGGGTGGTGGAGGCACAAGATTCTGGGGGATGTCTGGCGGTGTTGCAATCTCCTCGGCTTGGGATTCGAGAATTCTTAAGGCCAGGAAGAAACGAAATCGCCTTTACCCCAAGCGCTGTCGGGACCTACCCGTTTAGTTGCTCCATGGGCATGTTTCGTGGCCTCATTACCGTGGTGCCGAATACGTGACTGTACGAATAATTAGTAATTGGTAATTAGTAATTGTGAATATGGACGTGCCGTACGACCCGGATTTTGACGAGCCGGAACGGCTAGGGATGTTTGACACGCTTGCGCCGCGGTGGGCGTTTACTGCCGGCGCGGCGCTTGCGGTGCTTGGCCTTGGCACGATTGGATTTCTTTATCTGCTTTTTTATTCGCAATGAATAGACCGGATATGGAAGAACAACAACCGCAGTCAACCTTGAGCAAACACGAGCGTCGAGAGCTCGAGCGCGAGCAGCAGCGACACGCGGACCAACGACAAGCCCGTCGCAAATCACTGCGCTCATGGATCATTGTTATCCTCGTTATAGTCGGCGGAGGAAGCGCGCTACTCTCATGGCTTGCGCGAAGCGGCAGCGACTCCTCTGGAGGCGGCGTATTTAATCCTGCCAGAGTGTGCATTAACGAGCGCATTCCGCTTGCCATGCACATTCATCCAAAGTTGCGTATCGTCATTGACGGAAAAGAAGAGCGAATTCCTGTCAACATTGGGGTGGTCGGCAGCTGTGTGCGTCCGGTGCATACCCACGACGGCTCGGGCGAGATTCACGTCGAGAGCAACGTCGTACGCGACTTCACTCTTTCGGAATTCTTCGCAGTGTGGGGGAAGACATTCACTACCACTCAAATCCTCGACTCAAAAGTAGACGACACCCATCGGATCGTGCTTACGATCGGCGGCAAGGAATCCAGCGAATTTGAAAAGCTTGTGTTGCGTGACAACGAGGAGGTTGAGATCCGGTACGAGAAAAAAGAGTGAGGGGTGGAGTGTGCCACCCGCCGCCTGCCCCGTCGCGACACGCTCCGTGCTCGACGCCCGCCACGATTTCGCTTCACGCAAAAACCGTAACTGACACCGCAGTGTCATCCTGAGCCAAGTCGAAGGATCTCGCTCTATGACCGAAACGAGTTCCCTCGATCTGACTCGGGATGACTCCTTCGGAGTCACTTTTGCTACGAAATCACTGACGGGCTGGGAGCGCTTCGCTATGGTCGCGAGCGGGTTAGTCGGCAAGGGTGGCACGCTCGGGATGAGCAGA
>CAZNTM010000054.1:0-5458 GCA_964576005.1 uncultured Gammaproteobacteria bacterium | reverse complement strand
GTTGCTAGTCCCACGAAGAAGTTTTGGCCTTTGGATTTGGAATACATGGTGTAGCGCGGCTGAATCGGAACTTCAACAAAACGCAACCTCAACCGCGCGATCTCGGCGAAAATTTCGGAGCTCACTTCCATGCCGGGAGGGGCGTGGGGATGAAGTTCCAGTTGTTCGGCAGCAGAGCGCGTCAAGACTCGCAGACCGGATTGCGTATCAGTGCTCCAGATGCCGAAGAAGAGGTAGGTGAAGACATTTGCCGCGAGGTTGGCGACGTATCGGGTGAATGGGCGACGACTGGTGAGCCAGCGCGAGCCGATGGCGATAGCGACGGGTAATTGGTAATTAGTAATTAGTAATTTTTGATTGGATGAACGATATCCCTCGGCGTGGCTCGGGATGATGGAGGAAGGTAGCCCTTCGACTCGCGCGGCTCGCTCAGGGAATAAAGCATCAACCAACCGCGGGACGTCTGCTGGGTCCATCTGACCGTCGGCGTCGAAAGTGACGAGGATGTCAGCATCCCGATCCAAGGCCGCGGCAAAGCCAGTGGTGAGCGCTGCGCCTAACCCTCTGTTGGTTGCGTGAGCAATGACCTCGGCCCCTGCCGCGCGCGCCAGACTTGCCGTATCATCCCGCGAGCCATCATCCACCACGAGCACCGCTGAAACGACATCGCGAAGCCCGGAAACCACTGAAACGATGGTCTGTTGCTCGTTGTAGGCCGGGACGATAGCGATGACGTTCATTCGTATCGCGTTAGTATTTATGGAGTACTCCTTTTGTGGCCTTCGTATACTCGATCGTTTTTTTTAGTCCCTCCTCCAACGAGGTCAACGGAAACCACTCAAGTAATTCTTTTGCTTTCTGAATATCCGGCAGCGCCAAGGGGGTCATGAACAACAGTGGCTTTTCAAACTTGAGCGACGATTTTGAGCCAACGAGACGAAGAACGGCGTTGGCAACATCAACAATCTTTCGATCTTCGTCACTGCCGATGTTGAGCACCTGAACCTCTTTGGCGGCATTCATAAACCGCCGCAACGCATCCACGCAATCGGCAACGTAAAGCAAGCTCGTTCGAAAATCCTCGCCACCGTAGATCAAAAGCGGTCTTGCCGCGAGCGCAGCGAGAATAAAATCGACAATCATGTGTCCCTCCTCGATTGACATGCGCGGGCCGTACGTCCGAAAAATCCGCGCAATTTTTATCTCCAGCGCATCAAGGTCCCGAAACGTCGCAGCCGCGGTTTCTGCAAACCGTTTTCCCTCGTCATAGCAAGCGCGCTGCCCCAGCAGATCCACCGTGCCGGGGAATGTTTCATCAATGAACGCATGCTCCGCTTTCCGCGGCCCATACACCACTGAAGAACTCGCGAGCAAAAATTTTGCCTTGTACCGCCGGGCAAGCTCGAGAACATTGAGCGTCCCAACCGCATTCGTGTAGAGAATCTCGCGCCGATATTTCAGAAAGTTCTTTGGTGACGTTGGCAGCGCAAGATGATACACTTCCTGAATGCCCAAACCCTTGATTTTAAACTTCTTCAGCTCGGGCGGCCGCTCAAGGTCCATGGGCTCGTTCACGTTTTGCCGGAGAAAAACAAAGTTCGGATGAGAAAGAAGGTGCGCGATGTTCTCCTCGGCGCCTCCCCAGAAATTATCAATACAAATAACATGATTGTCCTGAACAAGCGCATCGCACAGATGCGAACCGATAAACCCCGCGCCGCCGGTAACAAGAATATTATCCATAGCTCATTCAAAATTCTAAACGCTCCTGAAATATAATCGCAAGGGCAAGGCTCTCGACGCCGCTTAGCTGAATCGGACGGAGTCTGCGGAGTGTCTGGGGCTCATAGAGCCCTAACAAACTCGGTTTGAGCCGCGCCGCCACAACAATGGAGGACCCGCCGGAGCGATGAACAAGGCTAAACTGCCGATCAATCTTGTCAAACGCAACAAACCGTCGTTGAAGCGCGCCATCAGGCCCAAATACCAGCACTTCCCCGCGTCCTTTTTGCACCATGCCGACCGCGATCGGTTGGAGCCCGCCGCTTTCTGCAGAGAGCAGCGCAAGACCCGCTCCAGAGCGAAATCTATCCTCTGATGCAAAGAATTGTACTTTGGTCGTACCGTCTTGGTCAAATACCCGCACGTGCGCCGGCCCCTTTGACTGCGGCACGGTGACGATTTCAGCGCCGGCGGTAGGAAGGACATCGCCCACCGCGACTTCAACCCCGCCGCGAAACGCTTTGGAATATGCAAGGAACTTTTTTTGCAGCGCTCCATCGAGTGTGAAAACACGAACCTCCGGGGATCCGCCAGCGCCCCTACCCACAACGATTTCCTCCTGACCATCACCATCAAGATCGCCGACGGCAAGACTCAACGTCTCGCGAGCCTTTGGCCCAAATGGCTCCCACGAGCGCACGAGCGCTCCGTCTTGGGTAAGAACGATGAGCTCTGTGGCGCGCTTCTTTTGCGCGCGGACAAACGCAATATCCCCGTTTGCCAATTGCGTCAGCGCGGTGATGGCGCCGGAAAATTCAGCAATCTGTTCACGGTCAGACGAACCAACACCAAGACCCGCCCGGATGATGCGGCTTCGCCCCTTGGCATTCTCTGCCAGCAGCAATGCCTCCCGACGCTCGATTTTTCTCATGACCGGAGGACGTGCCACGGTCGGAGTCGGAACGAACGAAGCATCAGAAGGACCGGACACACTTTGCGCAAGCGGCGTTGAAGCGCCGAGAACCCGTTGAAGCGCCTTGATGGCATTGAGCCTGCCACGACCAACCTTCCCTTCATACACCGATCCCTGTTCAATCGGATCAGCAGTCTCCTGCAAAATGGACTGCACGGCATCGGCAGACAGCGCCGGATTGATACTTTTAAGCAACGCCGCCGTGCCGGAGACAAGCGGAGAAGCCAATGAGGTCCCGCGGAAGTACCCGCGGTAGGATTCAGAAACGACACCAACCGACGGCTCCCCCTGCTGGGCCGTGAGGACGAAAAATTCGCTTCCCGGAGCGGAAAGATCAATGCACCGCCTGCCGAAACTGGAAAAAACCCCACGATGGTCATCCCGATCGGTCGCCGCCACTCCAATGACCGCTTGGAAGGGGTTCTCCGGATCCTCACACACCGGCACTTGCGGACGAGCATCGAGGTCAACGACTTCACTCTTCTCCGCGGTCGCTTCATTTCCTGCAGAAGCAACGACGACGATGCCGGCTTTCCGCGCCCGCTCGAACACCCGAAAGAACGGGAGATCAACAGAAGGCGCGTCAAGTGGCTGCTGGACCGTTGAGACAAAACTCAAGTTGATCACCGATGCCCCCTGCTTCATCGCGTACTCCACGGCCTTGATGACGTTGCTGCTCTTCCCCTTCCCTTCGCTATCAAGGGTGCGCAGCGCCATGATTTTCACCTTTGGCGCAATCCCGCTTAGCCCCCGGCCATTATTTCCGACCGCGGCGATAATGCCGGCAACCGCGGTGCCATGATGAAACCCGAAACGGGCAGCCTCGCCGGTGCCGAGCTTTGGCCGGGGATCTGGAGCGTTCGTAAGAAAATCCCACCCATGAAGATCATCAACAAACCCGTTGCCGTCGTTATCAATCCCATCACCCGCGATCTCTCCCGGATTGGTCCAGATGTTTTCCTTGAGATCCGGATGATCAATGTCCACTCCGGAGTCAATGACGGCAACGACCACCGAGGGGTCTCCAAGGGTTACCTCCCACGCCTTGAAAGCGCCAATCTTCTCAAGATACCATTGCTGCGAGAGTAAGGGATCATTCGGGATCAGCGCAGCGGCCCCTTGAGCTCCAGCGGCAAAAATCCAAATGCCAAAACTGAAAATCCAAAACAATTTCAAAGCCAAAAACATGACGTTAGTAGAGATCCTTAAGGAGACTCCTGCCGGTCATGTGCTTGCTGGGTTTTACCCCCATGAGTTCGCAGATCGTCGGCGCGACATCCGCGAGAATGCCAATTGCTTGCGGCGCGGAAAGGAGCGCCGCAACTTCCTCCGGGTTCTTTTCCCGCTTGCGGCTTTCCTCAACCACGAACAACGGCACCGGATTCGTCGTGTGCTCTTTGGAGTTCTTCCCCGAGAGCGGATCAGTCTTCTGCTCGGCATTGCCGTGATCTGCGGTGATGACAATGACGCCCCCCTTCTCTTTCACCCGCTGCCAGATTTTCCCAACACACTCATCCACGATCTCAACCCCTTTGATCGTCGCTCTTTCCTCTCCGGTGTGCCCCACCATATCGGGGTTGGCGAAATTCATGAGGATGAAGGTATAGCGGTCGCGGTCAATCTCTTTGAGCGCCCGCTCGGTAATTTCCTTGGCGCTCATTTCTGGTTTTGTCGCGTAGCTCTCCACTTTCTTTGACGGAATGAGCGCGCGCTCTTCCCCGGGGAACTCTTCCTCGGCGCCCCCGTTGAAAAAGTAGGTTACGTGCGCGTACTTCTCGGTCTCGGCAATGCGCAATTGTTTCACTCCGGTCTTTGCAATGAGTTTGCCCAAGGGTTCTTCGATAAGCTGCGGCGGGAACGCCACCTCGGCTTCAAGCCCTTTCTCATACTCGATAAACATCGCAAACGCGAGATTCTTGTAGGCTTTTCCCCGTTTAAAACCGTCGAATTTTTTATCAACGAACGCCTTTGTTAACTGCCGCGCGCGATCCTCGCGGTAGTTAAAGAAGATCACCGCATCGCCATCGTTTATGGTTGCCAATGGCTTGCCTTCTTTATCCACGATGACCGTGGGGTCCAAATTCTCGTCATTTTTGCCGTCTTTGTATCCTTTGGTGATCGCCTCTTTTGCGGCGATGGCCGTCGGCCCCTTGCCCTCGGCCATGGCGACATACATTTTTTCGATGCGATTCCAGTTGTTGTCCCGATCCATGGCGTAAAACCTCCCGCCCACGCTGGCAATCACTCCCCCGCCAAGCTGCTTTAACTTCTTCTCGGTCTGGGTGAGATACTGTTCAGCCACTTTTGGCGGAGTATCGCGACCGTCAGTAATCATGTGCACCGCGACATTGTTCACCCCCTCTTTTTTGCAGATATCGAGCAGCGCCTCAAGATGCTCGATGTGCGCGTGCACTCCTCCGGCAGAACATAAGCCCACAAGGTGCAGTCGGCCCTTGTTCTTTTTTGCTGCCATGATGGCGCCAAGCAGAACTTTGTTTTTGAAAAACGACTTATCCTCAATGGCCATTTTAATCCGCGGCAAGTTCTGGTACACGACCGTGCCGGCGCCAATGCCCAAGTGCCCCACTTCTGAATTGCCGGGTTCGCCCCAGTCCACGCCTACATCCATACTCGCGGCATTGAGCAACCCCCATGGGTAGGTACGGTAAAGCATATCAAACGTCGGGGTCTTTGCCTTTTTAATGGCGTTTCCTTTCTCGTGCGGGGAAATGCCAAACCCATCAATGACGATAAGGACAAGCA
>CAZNTM010000053.1:0-5687 GCA_964576005.1 uncultured Gammaproteobacteria bacterium | reverse complement strand
GCCAGCAGCCGCGGTAAGACGAGTGGTCCAAGCGTTATCCGGATTCACTGGGCGTAAAGCGTCGGTAGGGGGTTCGGTGCATCAGCGGTTAAATACCACCGCCTAACGGTGGTGCTGCCGTTGACATGGCCGAGCTTGAGGATGGGAGAGGCACGTGGAACTGTCGGTGTAGTAGTAAAATGCGTTTATATCGACAGGAACACCGAAGGCGAAGGCAGCGTGCTGGAACAATCCTGACCCTGAGCGACGAAAGCGTGGGGAGCGAATGAGATTAGATACCTCAGTAGTCCACGCCCTAAACGATGGATGCTAGACATTGGGAGTATCGACCCTCTCAGTGTCGTGTAGACAAGCTAACGCCTTAAGCATCCCGCCTGGGTAGTACGAGCGCAAGCTTAAAACTCAAAGGAATTGACGGGAACCCGCACAAGCGGTGGAGCATGTGGTTCAATTCGACGATAAGCGAGGAACCTTACCAGGGCTTGACATGGCGCTGCAAGCGCACGGAAACGTGTGACCTTCGAGGGTGCGCCACAGGTGCTGCATGGTTGAACAATCGACCCCCTCCAAAGTAATTCGGAGCGGAAAAAATCAGCTCATAACGGTGGAGTCCGACGCATGAGATGTGGTATCCTTACCATATATGCGGGATAATACCGTGGGAAGCTTACGCGAATTGCACACATTGATTACCGATAGCGAACGTGCATATATTCTTGGATTGTGGTGCGCGGATGGGTACTTTTGGTCCAGTAGTATTGGGATTACAAATGTTGACCGTCGGCTCGTTGCTCGATTCGACAACTTTTTCGGATCACTTTTTCCGAGAGAACGAATCAAGCTTCGGACATACTATCCTCGCGGGCAAAAACCCGACGAGGTTCGACCGTCAACATACTCAATGCAATTGGCCAAACAGACCGCCTACCAATTGTACGTCAACAGCCGGCCTCTCTTGAGGCTCTTTCGGGCTGCTGAACGGACTGTTGCTGCACTGCCAGCCCCGTATATTCATGCATACTTCGCAGGACGATTTGATGGAGATGGTTCAGTTGACAAGAACTTCCGAAATGACTTGCGGATCACGTATAGTAATTTCAGTGAGGCAACGACAGATCAAATTCTGCTCGCGACCATTGGAGACTATAAAACCCGTGTCTATCATTATCGGAGCGCACACACCTACGTGTTATACGTCGGTCGTGAATGCGCCGAGCAATTTCTCCATGATATCGCCCCGTATTCAGTGAGAGTGCAATCGTTTTTGCCCCGTAGAGACTCAATTGCCGAAGGGCGGCAATTGGATCCCGACAATGTCGGGATAACACGCTGATCCCCCGATCGTGATCGGGGTGATGGTATAGTCCGTACCATGAGGAATCATGGAGCATACGGTCGTCAGCTCGTGCCGTGAGGTGTACCGTTAAGTCGGGAAACGAGCGCAACCCCTGTGTGGTGTTACAAGTGTCACCACAGACTGCCCGTTCACACGGGAGGAAGGAGGGGATGACGTCAAATCAGCATGGCCCTTACGTCCTGGGCGACACACGTGCTACAATGGGAAGGAACAATGGGTTGCCAAGTCGCAAGACGGAGCCAATCCCAACAAAACTTCCCCCAGTTCAGATTGGGGTCTGCAACTCGACCCCATGAAGTCGGAATCGCTAGTAACCGCAGATCAGCCTCGCTGCGGTGAATACGTTCTCGGGTTTTGTACACACCGCCCGTCACTTCAAGGGAGCCGGCAACGGCCGAACCTCAATTGTGTTGAGGGACGCCGGGGCTGGTGACAGGGAAGAAGTCGTAACAAGGCATCCGTAGCGGAAGCTGTGGATGGATCACCTCCTTTCTAGGGAGTACTAATACAGAAGTCGGAGGTCGGAGATCAGAGGTCGGATTCGTTCCGATTTCTGACGACTGACATCTGATTTCCGTTGATAGTAGTCGATCCTCCGAAGCCTATGGCATAGGAGGAACAATCTCTCTTCAACAAGTAGGTACGGTGTAAATCACCAAGAGAAGAATGACGTTGAAGCTCGCTATCACGAAGAAGTGGTCAAAAACGAGTGGGCTTGAAAGCACCGCTCGTTTTTAGTACCGTACCATTAGGAGCTATGAAGGCACTCTTACGCGAGCAAGCTGTCCAACTGCGACTGAAGGACGAGCTAAGCTATTCTGAGATCCGGCGTAAACTCAATGTCTCCAAGAGTACTCTAAGTTACTGGTTGCGCGGTCTTCCGTTCAGTGAGCAGCGCATTCGTCTCCTTCGTCGGCAGGGGTGGGAGAAAGGCGAGGCAAGTCGCGAGCGGTTTCGCCTTGCAATGCGGAAGAGGCGCGAGGAGAAAGAGCGGCAGTCATACGAACAATATCTCCAAAACTTTGCGCGGTTTCCTGATAGTGCGTTTTTTCTCGCGGGCCTCACGCTCTATGCAGCAGAAGGGGAGAAGACGACCACGTCCCGGATCATGCTTGCTAATACGGACGTCCGGCTACTTCGGTTCTTTCTCTCTTGGTTTGAGCGCTATTTTTCAATTTCCCAAAGGCAGTTTAAGGCGCAGCTTCATTTGTATGAAAACATGGATATTGCAAAAGAGAAGAAATTCTGGGAAGATGCGCTTCAGTTTAGTCCTCGTCAGTTTATGAAGTCGCAGGTTCGTATTGTCAGGAAATCAAGCTTTTCGTATCGCGAGTCGTTTCGTCATGGAACATGCTCGCTTTACTACGGCAGTGTCGAGAAAAAGCGACAGGTGATGACGGCGATACAGGCACTTTTTGACCAATTCATAGTATCATAGATGCGCGCGTAGCTCAGTGGTAGAGCACTCCCCTGATAAGGGAGAGGTCGAAGGTTCGATCCCTTCCACGCGCACCAGAGAGAAAGTCTATGTCCGTCATTATCACCAGCGAGCAGCGGAAGGGACTCGAGCGTGAGATCCGCGAGCGGACCACGGGGTATGTGGTTGCGGCGTTCGGGTTCGTCGCGGGACTTGCGTGGAACGAGGCGATCAAGGCGCTCATCGAGTTCTTCTTTCCTCTCTCGACGAACACCGTCCTTGCGAAGGTTCTTTACGCGATCGTTGTCACCCTCCTCGTCGTGGTCGTGACTATGTCCCTCATGCGTTCGAGCCGACCGGAAAACAAATAAATACATTTTTTAAGCGTTTCTTCATTTCTCATTTCATCATTTCTATGTCGAGACGAACTCTCGTGAACATTAGTGCGATCGCCTTGGCACTCGTGTTGCTTGGCGCAGGTTGCGGTAAAAAAGAGGAGTCCCCGGCTCCGGAAACCGCTGCTCCCCCAGCGCCAGAGGCGACGGCGCCTGCCGCACCAACCGCGGAGAGCGTTGAGCCCGCGAAAGCCATCGAGGTGAGCATCAAGAACTTCAAGTTCTCCCCATCGTCGGTGACGGTGAAGAAGGGGACTACGGTGACGTGGACGCAGGAAGATGGCACGTCGCACACCGTCACGGTGGACAGGGGCGATGGCCCGGACAGCCCGGTCCTAAAGAAAGGCGAGACGTATTCGTATAAGTTTGAGAAAGCGGGGACCTACAAGTACCACTGCACGCCGCATCCGAATATGAAGGGGACGGTGGTGGTGGAGGAGGAATAGTGAGTGAACATGCCGCCCAGATCCACAAGCGTGTGGTTTGACGCGAGTCCAGACGAGCGCCGGTATCCGGCGCTCTCTGGTATGGTGCGCGCGGAATACGTCGTCGTAGGTGCCGGCATTGTCGGCGTCATGACGGCCTGGAGACTGGCAGTAGCCGGTCGTCGTGTGGTGCTCCTAGAAAAGAATCACGTCGGCACTGGCGACACGGGATTTACGACCGCGTTTCTTACGCGCGTTCCAGACACCTCGGCTGCCTCCCTTGCGAAGCGTTACGGCAAGGAGTTTGTGCGAAAGGTGTTTGCTGCGACCACGGCGGCGCAGGAGTACGCGAGAGAACTCATCGCTTCCGAGCACATCGACTGTGACTTTCAGGATTGCACCTCGTTTAACTACGCCTATCGTCTAAACGATGAAACGCTTGCTGCAGAGTGGGAGGTGGTGAAGGATGCAGATCCACAGGCGCAATTCCTTGTTGATCCGGTGGCGGGAGAGGACCCGAAAATGTTAATTGCCGAAGCGCTCGTCTTTAAGCGGGAGGCCCGTTTCCATGTTCGAAAATTCCTATTCGGTCTGCTCGCCAAAGCAGTAGCTAAGCGCATTCAAGTTTTTGAGGAATCCGAAGTCACTGATTTTTCGGTTGGCCGGTTTGGCGTCACCGTGAAGACTGCGCGAGGCACGGTCAAAGCAAAAAAAGCGATCTTCATGACTGGCTTGCCTATTGGGGCGTTCAGTGAACTGCGCAGTGTCGTTGAGCCGCGGATTACATTTGCCCTCGCGGCCTCGTATACCTCGGGCGCGCCGATTTCTGACAATCTCTTCTGGGACACCGACTCGCCATACCAGTATTACCGACTATTTGACCACAGGACTGCGAGCATTGTACTCGGTGGAGAAGACCGTGGAGCAGCAGAAAAAGTTGACTCGGCAGATGCGAAGCCGCATGAGAAGTTGCAGCAATTTTTGCAAAAACGCGCTTCGGGGCAGTATACGATCACGCACCAATGGTCTGGGTCGCTTTTTGAAACGGAAGACGGGCTTCCCTGCATTGACCAGCACCCGCACTACGGCGGCAAGGTGATCGTCGCCACCGGTTTTGGCGGCAATGGTATGGTCATAGGCGGGATGCTTGGCAGTTGGATCGCAGCAGACCTCGCCATGGGCCAAGCCAACGCCCACGCGCCGCTGTTTTCGTTCCGGCGCACTGGAGTTAAAATCGCAAAACCCTCACCGCGGAAATCCCCATTTACCATTGCGCAGCGCGCGTTGCGGTGGATTCTACCGATTGTTTTCCTGGCACTGCTGCCGTTGCCGGCATACGTCTTCTTTACTGCACGCAATGGCTTGGCGTTTCTTCAAGGTACGGATTTTCAAACTGCAAACCTCCTACTGTTTCCCCTTCTAGGGCTTTACGCATTCTTCTTTGTCTGGGCGCAGATCATTATTGGGTCTTCGATCAATCCGCTTCGGCGCGTGTTTCCCGGCATTGAGAAGTTTCATCGGATTGAAGGGGTGGTCGCGTTTCTGTTTGCCGTGACACACCCGTCCATGCTCTTTCTTGGAGTCGGGCCTGCGGCGTACTTGGCGTATGAATTTGTTGACCCCGCGAAAAAGTTCTTTGTGTTTCTCGCGCAGTTTGCCTTGCTACTGATGTTTTGCACCGTTGGCACGGCCCTGCTTCGGAAGACTAGGATGTTTCAAAAAATCTGGCGCAAAATCCACTACGCAAACTACGCGGTGTTTGTCCTTGTCTGGACCCACTCATGGAACATTGGTTCGGATGTGCAGTCTACGAACTTGCGGTATCTCTGGTACTTCTTCGGAATAACCGCAGTGCTTTCGACTGCCTGGCGCATCTGGCGGGCATATCATCCTGCGCAGCTTGCCCGTCCTGCCGGAGCCCGCTCATTTGTGAAAGTGGCGACTGCCGATCAACTCAAAGAAGGAGCGTTGACGTGTGTTGAGGCCAAGGGTCAGAAAATTGTGCTTTTGAAGATTGGCGAGACGATCTCCGCCATTGACAACACCTGCTCGCACGCGGGCGGCCCGCTCTGCGATGGCGCACTTTCCGGCAC
>CAZNTM010000052.1:2442-5790 GCA_964576005.1 uncultured Gammaproteobacteria bacterium | reverse complement strand
GAAGACAAATGTGGTAATTGCATAGGCGCTGATGATGATAACAAGTCCGATGGCTGCGGCAATGAGCGTGGTCTTGGCGCGGTCTACCTTCTCTTTCTCTCCCATCGCGGTCATCCAGTTATAGCCGGCGTAGAGCATCATGCCAATGAAGATGATGCCGATTAAGGTGAGAAAAGTTGCAATGAGTTTGGCGGCAACATCGGTGAGCTTCGTGCTCGTGTTATAGCCAAGCGCGGTCGCGACGTTTTGCAATCCGCTAAGCGCCCGTTGGGCGCCGGTGCCGCTACTTCCGCCGGCGCCGCTCGTCACGGTTTGGCCAGCTTGGGATTGCGCGAGCGCCGCTGGCGCGTCAGCAAGTCTTTCAAGCAATCGCATGTTATCGCTGTCCGGCAGCAGAGAGGATCTGATCAATGACAAAGCTTGCAATGGCAAAGGCCGCGATGATGATAATGAGCCCGACCACCCCGGAGCCAATGAGCTGTTTGGCGCTTTTCACCTTTTCCTCATCGCCCAAGGCCGTCATCCAGCGAAATCCGCCGACAAGGATGATTGCCACTGCAATGAGCCCAAGAAACGAAAGGAAAATCGTAATGATGTTTGAGGCGATTTTCCGCGGGTCATTGATCGGAAGCGCCGGCACGTCAATATGGTGCTTGCCCAAGGGGTCGGTTGGGTCAAGGTGTGCGAACGCTGCGTTTGCGGCGCCAAGGCCAACAGTCGTCAGCGCCCCGAGTTTGAGGTAAAAATTCCGAAGGCGGTTTTGCATAGGGTTTAATGAGTTATCCACTTTCTTAAGAAAGATTATACCACGAACGTGCCCTTGAGGCGAAACGCAAGGATTACCGAAAGAAGATGCGGCCGAGTTCGGTAATGACAAAGCGCACTCCGGCGTACGCTGCCGCAACGACGACGAGTCCGGCAACTGCCCAAAAGAGTGTTTGCTTTGCGGTTTCAATTCGTTCTTTCTCGCCGCGCGCCGTCATCCACATAAAGCCGCCGTAGAGGATCATAGCCACCGCGGCAATGGCAAGGAGCACTGCCATGCTCTTTGCGATGGCGATAAGGAAGGCGCCGATGACCGGAGAGGCTATCTTTTCCGTGCCGGTAATGGGATTGTCTAGTCTTAACTTTGTCTGGGCAAGGAGCGCGCCGTGGATCATATTGCTATTTCTGAATGAGCGTCATGTTTGTGAACGTCTCGATGATGAACCGGAGCAGGACGTATCCGCCAAAAGCCAAAAGCAATCCAAGGAATACCCACACAAACGTGTCTTTGCCAAGCTTCACCCGCTCTTTGCTGCCTCCTGACGTGATCCACTGGAGCGCTCCCCAGAGCGCCACGACAAACGCGGCAATGCCTAAGGCCGGAAAGAAGCCGCCAACAATAACGTTCGTGACAAACTTCTCGAGGCTATCAACGCCCGGCAAAGGATTGGTGACTCCTTGTGCATGGGCTGGCCTCCCGAACAGATGCCACAGAAATCGGATCATATATGCCCTGAGCTTGTCGAAGGGCTACCGAATCCTTAAGGAAATCCTTCGACTTCACTTCGTTTCGCTCAGGAAGTAAATAATATTTTAAAGCCATTTTTCTATAATCTCATCACTTGAACCGTACCGGCGGGCAGGTGATGCCTTGCCATGGGGGGAACTTCACTGCCCCGCCGCCTACAATCGCCAAGGTAAGTGCCACGAGCTCCCACGCGAGCAATAAGAAGAACAACCCGACTGCAATTTTCCAGACCCCTTCTTTGCCTGCTTTAATTGCTTCACTGTTACCCTTTGCCGTGATCAGCCCAAAGGCATTCCAGAGCAGGAATCCCAAGGCCACGGCACCGACAAGCCCCAGCAGGAGGTTGACCGCATTGGAGGCAACCGAGAACAGGTCGCAGAGCGTGCATTGGCCAGTATCCACACAAGCAGGGAGGATTCCGCGGCCTTGAGTTTGAGAGAGCGCAGGCAGCGGTAGCAGGAGAGCAGCGAGGAGCATGCGGCGCATACGGTGGTGGAGTATACGTTATACTTAATACTCCGTCGTCATCGTCTGCTGAATCTGCTGGGCTGCCCGGACCGTGGCTTGCGGCGGATCAAGTTCCCCACTAACGACGCTCGTAATAGCGCGTTCGAGTGATCGTTCCATCTCTGTGCTATTGGCCCCGCGATACCAGCTCTGCGCAACTAACGTTTGATCGCTAAAGGGAGAAAGCAACGCGTCGTTTTTCTGTTGCTCTACCAGTGAGCGCAGCGCAGTTGGTTTGCGACTCGCGGCAAGGTACTCCACTGCCTGCTGCGGGGAGGCAAGGAACTGGAGGAAGTGCCACGCTTCGTTTGGGTGTTTTGTTTTTTTGGAAACAACTTCCAGCCATGTATTCGCAAGCGCCACCCGCACCCCGCGCTCAAGCAGAGCTTTCGGATGCGGCAGCGGCGCAACACTCCAGTGGACTTTGGGAGCAAGCAGCAGGTCGCGGGCGTGGTAGGAGTAGCCGAGGAGATAGGCGAGTCGGCCCTGCCGGAAGAGTTCGATGGCATTGGGGAGCTGCTCGTTCCACGTGTAGGTTTCTTTGGTTGGACGGGAAAAGTCGGTGTAGAAGCGCAACGCTTCCGACGCTGGCGGGTTTTGCGAATCACCCCCTTGCGGGGTTTCAGCAAGCGTTACGTTGCCAAGGTGATCCGCGAGCTTCACCCCATTTTGGAGCATGAGTATCAGCACGATGTCGGCTGCGCGCGGGACATTGTTTGCGGTGCCCAACGCCACTGCAGCACGCTCGACGCCGCCTTCTTTTCCAAGAACACGGAGCTTTTTCGTGTGTTCGAGCAGCTCTTCCCACGAGGTTGCGGGTTTTGGGATCCCGGCGTACGCGAGCAGATCGGTGTTTGCGTAAAGGACGAGTGTGTCAAGCGAAAGCGGCAATCCAATGACCGATCCATTGCGCACCGCATCTTGACTGACGGCGTCCACGAAGTCCCGGGAAAGCGATAACGGGGTGGGTCCGGGGGTCTGCTTTACCACGATGAGCTCGCGCTTCTGTGGGCCAGACTCCACCGTCCGCTCATAGGAAGAAAGCGCTGCGGGCGACGGCAGGAGTTTTGCCTGAAATTTCCCCAGCCACGTGTTTGGCAGAGAGAAGAGATCGGGCCCGCGGTCTTCGGCAAGCGCGTTCAGCAACATCGCCTCGTACTCCTCGTAGCGGAATTTCCTATAGACAATAGAGACGTTGGGGTGCGCTTCGGTGTAGCGCTTGATGATTGGAGCAAACGCATCTTCATCGTCAAAGACCCGCCAGTACGTGAGTTCGACGCGCGGGAGCTTCGTGACAGAAGGCTGCTGGCACGTGAAGCGGAAACCCA
>CAZNTM010000052.1:0-2342 GCA_964576005.1 uncultured Gammaproteobacteria bacterium | reverse complement strand
CACCTCCGGGTGCTTTAACCCCATCGCGATGGTCGCTTTTACGAATTGGAGCTTGTTCCCGCAGTCGTAGCGATTGCCCTCGAGCTCCACGGCATAGAGCGAGCGTTTCTTCAGGAGCTCCCGGAATCCGTCAATGAGCCGAAGCTCTCCGTGATGGCTCGGCCTTGCCTTTGAGACCGCCTCAAACGTTTCGGGAGTTACGATGTACCGGCCGACGATTGCCAGTCGTGAACGGGTTTCGCCGCGCTTCGGTTTTTCTTTCAGCGAACTCACCTGCCAGACGCCCCGGGCAACTTCCTTGCCTTCGACAATGCCGTACATGGAAACATCGGTTGATGGCACGCGGACCACCGCGATCACCGGGTCTTCGTAGCGTTCGTAGACCTGCGCGAGCTGCTGTAACGCTGGACGCTTCGCGTCAATGAGCTCATCGCCAAAGAGCACGGCGCAGGGCTCCGTGCCAACGAGCGACCGGGCGCAGAGTAAGGCGTGGCCGTCGCCGAGCTGCACTTTTTGTCGGACATAGTAAAAATTTGCGAGCGTGTTGATTCGTTGAATCTGTTCAAGCAGCGCGAATTTCTTATCGCGATGGAGGTGCCACTCGAGCTCGAAGTTCCGGTCAAAGTGATCTTCGAGCGCCCGTTTATGAGCGCCGGTGATGAGGATGATCTCATGGATTCCCGAGGCCACCGCTTCTTCAACGACGTGCTGGATCACCGGTTTATCCACGATCGGCAACATTTCTTTCGGCTGGACTTTTGTTGCCGGAAGAAAGCGGGTGCCTAATCCTGCGGCGGGGATGATTGCCTTGCGAATGGTCATAGCCGTGGGCTTCCTACGAATTACGAATTTACACGAATATACGAATCGAATACCGAGCCGACGCGATTCACTATTCGTAGATTCGTTTCTATTCGTACATTCGTAGGGATTTATTGTAGCACAATGCGCACCATGGTCGCAATGAGTTCGGCTGCCATCTTCGCGCGCTGCCAAAGTCCGGCAATCACCCCCACTTTTTGTTCTTTGCGTCGGATCGAGAGGCCGGGCAAGAGCACGGGGAGGATCTCATAGCCAAGCTTCCGCGCCGTGGCGTTGAGAGCCAATTCAATTTTAAAACCGTGTTTAAACTCTGGAGGGACCGCTTCCCAGAGTGCTCGACTGACAAGGCGCTCGCCGGAAATCCACGGGAGGCAGCAGCGATTGAGCGCAGTAAGCATTGCTCCGCGATCGCGAATCCCGACGGTCATGGCGTTGGCAAAAGAAGCTAAGCTTCTCGATGGATCAGAAGCTAAGCTTCTGGGAGTAGGTTCAGAAGCTAAGCTTCCCACGGGAAGCTTAGCTTCTGTTCTACCGGCGGGAAGCTTAGCTTCTGTACCGTCAATAAGCGCCTCGATATGCTCTTTCTTCAATCCTACTAAGTCCGCATCCAAGAACATAAAGTGCGTGGCGTGCTTGGCGGCGCCCACTCCAGTTTTCATTGCCTCGGCCTTGCCGCGGTTGTGCTCAAGGCGGATGATCCGGGCTCCCGCGCGTTCGGCGGCGGCTGCCGTTTGGTCGCGCGATCCGTCATCCACGACGATAACCTCGGCAATGCGCGGATGTGATCGCGCGATACGGACAACGTCGGCAATGGTTGCCGCTTCGTTATACGCCGGGATGATTGCAACGATCCTCATTGCGGAAAAAGCAGTTGGTGCAACACTTCCCGCTCTTGCGCATGCAGCCGTGCGCGAAGCAAGGAGAGCGCAAGCTCGCGATGCCGGAACAGCGGGTCATCAGCGAGGGATAAAAACTCGTCAAACGAAAGGAAGCGCAGGGTGATTCTCTCCCCGGCGTCGGGGGTCGGTTGCTGCCGGAGGACGCAGCCGCGCGCAATGAACACATGCGCGTTCCAGATCATGCTTGCGTGTGGTTCGTAGCGTTTCCAGAGCGTCCAGTCTTGGGAGTCGTAGCCAGTCTCTTCATGGAGTTCTCGCTTTGCGCTCTCGAGAGGATCTTCTCCATCATCGCAGCGTCCTCCGGGAAGCGAGAGAAAGGGTTTTTTGCGGTGCGGCTGCTCTTGGAGCTCCACAAGAATGGTGTTATCAACGACTGCGATGACATCAACGCTATCCGGGCGTCGGAGTTTTTCAAATGTTGCCACACTCCCGTCATACATTTTTTGCTGCCACTGCCACACTTCATAGATGGTGCCCTTGAAAACACACGTTGCGTTCGGCGGGAGTCCCTTTGGTGGTGGCGTGTCCATATTGTTCGAGCCGAGTCGAGAACTTCCTTTACTTAATCTCCTCAAACGCTCCATTGATCGTATGCGTAGCGTTTTCGTAAAACAGCAAAGA
>CAZNTM010000051.1:0-6293 GCA_964576005.1 uncultured Gammaproteobacteria bacterium | reverse complement strand
GGCATAAAAGCGAGTCTGAATTTATTCAGGCTTGTTTTTATTTCGGGCAGAAGCGGACTTGCAAGGGGTCTGGATACAGTATTTAGTAGACGAAAGGGTGAAAGAAGCGCATAATGGTAGATATGATTCGAGTGTTTGCGATTATACTTACCATTGTTGCCGCTGCGCTTGTTCCAGCCACGGCACTGGCTCAAGCGCAGTTTACGTACGACCTTGGGATTTCAAGTCCGGATATTTCGTTTGTGCCACCGCGGTTAATTGCCGGGGAAAATGTCCGCATCTACGCGGCAGTGCAAAACACCGGGACCAAAGACGTCTCTGGATCCGTGACGTTTTATCAAGGCAACATTCAAATCGGAGAGCCGCAAGTGGTGTCGTTGCGTGCCGGAGGTTTTGCCGACGAGGTGTTTGTAGATTACAAAGTCCCAGGCGGCCCGTTTAACATCCGCACCGAAATCAAGTCCCAAACCCCGAAAGACGAGAACTCAAGCAATGACACCGCGTTGACGCCGCTGTTTACCCCAGAGACAGATACGGATCGAGACGGCATTGCCGACAAGACCGACAACTGTCCGACTGTAGCAAACGCGGATCAGCGAAATACAGACGGGGACAGCCAAGGCGATGTGTGCGATGAGGATGACGACAATGATGGGCTTACCGATGCCGGAGAAGCGAAGCGCGGTACGGATCCGTTGAAGTCAGACACTGACGGAGATGGAATTCGCGATGACGTGGACCCCAAGCCACTGGGCGAGCCGCGACCAACAGCTGCTTCGGTAGGGGGATCGTCGTCTTCTGCAGGCGGCTCGGGCGCCGCAGGTGCAAGCGCCACGTCCGTATTCTCAACTAAACCACCAGAAGCGCGCGCGGAAACGGTTGCTGCCCCGGCAAAGCAACCTGCTCCAGTAATAGCAAAAAAACAGGAATCAGCGCCTCCGAAGAAAGTCGCAACACCATTACCGACGCCCAAGAAAATTTCAGAACCAAAACAATCAGAACGAGTTGAGGAGCCACCACCTTCGGTCACCCCCATCATCGCTCCAACTCCACCGCTGCCTCAACAAAATTCGTCTCCACCACAATGGCTTCTGGACGCGCGAGCCGAGAATGAAACTGCTGCGAGCAATTCTTGGCTATCTCGGATACTCCCGCTTTTGGCAGCCGGTGTTGCAGCAGTTGGCGGATATTTACTCTGGAAGCGCAAGCGCGTTTAGCATCCGTTGTACGGTGGACTTTTTTTGTTTGCCGTGGTAGTATAGCAGACACGCGCTATGCGGTTTTTTGTTTCGATATTCCTGTTTTTGTTCGCTGTCGCGGGTTTTCGTGTTGAGGCGCAAATGGCGTCTTCTGTTACCTCGCTGCCAACATCAAACGCGACAGTTCTGCCAGAGTCAGTCCCGACGGCTGTCGCCGCAGAAGTCCCAGCAGTGACTCCACAGGAATCGGGTAAGAAATCGGTAGAGTCTAAAACTGGCGAGGCGCCGGTGATGTCAAAAGGCGAATACATCGAGTGGCGTCGTGGGTATGTGAGCGGAGTGAGTGACCGCGTCATTACCGTGGTCGTTTCAACTGCACAACGTCGGGGTTCCTACGAGCCGGTGGAGATTACTTCAAAGACAAAAATCACCCGTTCCGGAAGACCAGCAGTGCTCAAAGACATCCGCATTCGGCAGTACGCCGGCGTGCGCGGCTACCGAGAAGGTGATATTGTGAAAGCGACCGAGTACGCGATCGGCGGGCTTCCGTACGCCAAGCCAGCGCGTCGGACGCGTGCCTCAAGAAAGGCAAAGCCGGCACCGAAGCGCGTCGTGCCGTCTCAAAAGGCCAAAGCGCCGCTCAAAGCAAAAATTCCAGTTCCAAAAAAATCAAAAAGACAAAAGTGAGCAAAATAATTACTTTACATTATTACGCGGCCGCGTAATAATGTAAACAAGCAATAGCGGGCTGTCGTATACCCCGCACTAGACTCCGACGGCGGTCGGAGTCAGTACGGGGCAAGCCGGCCACCGCCTTTGGCGGGGTCCCGCCCGAGGCGGGATAGTACGTCTGCCAAAATTTTTCGGGGCGTAGTATAGTGGTAGTACGTCTGCTTTGGGAGCAGATAGTCCCAGTTCGATTCTGGGCGCCCCGATTAAGACTGGGGTTTAAGAGAAAGATTTTAGACATGGCGATGAGACGCATGATTTTTCAAGGTAAACATATTCTCATCACCGGCGGGGCGTCCGGGATCGGGGATGCGCTTGTGGGAACGTTCTCGCGCGCCGGAGCATCGGTGACGGTGTTTGATCGCGCGCGACCTGTTGCGGCAGCGGCTGGCGTTCGCTACTGCACCGTTGATGTCACGAACGTTCGCGCGCTCGCTCTGGCTATGCGGACGATCCCCCGTATTGATATTCTAATCAATAACGCCGGGATCATGCGCCGCGGGACGATTTTTGAGGCGACCGAAAGCGATTGGGATACACTTTTTGCCGTGAATCTCAAAGCGCAATGGCTCGTGCTCAAGGCGGCGAAACATTTGCTTTCCCGTCACGCAGTGCTTGTTTTTATCGCCTCCCAACACGGGATGTATTTGCCGGCAACCCCGGCGCTTTACGCACTGACAAAGGCCGGCGTCATCGCCCTCGCGCGATTGGTCGCCAACACCGAACCGAAGTACCGTGTCAAACTCGTCTGTCCTGGACCGACAGATACCGCGCTGCACCGCACTGGTCGAACGCACGCCCATCTCCGACGCGAGCGTCGTGCCGGAGCGCTTTGTACCCCGGGCAAACTTGCCGAGCACATTCTTCGACTCATCACGACGAACGCGACCACATTGCTCTATGAGCGCGGCACCTGTCGGTATCGGCTCACAAAAACCTTCACTCGTCCTTGACCTTGGCACGACCGGGGTCAAAGGGTTTGTGTTCTCACCGGAGGGCGCGGTGCTATCGCGCGTGTACGCGCGACTGCCTCGGAGTGAGCCGCGGGCTGGTTGGGTTGAATTTGATGCCCGCGGTATTGTTGACGCGTGCCAGACCGTGCTTCGCGCTGCATTAAAACAGGCGGGTATTCATGTCGTGGATTGCGTCGGTCTTGGCATCACGAATCAACGGGAAACGGTGGTGATCTGGGATCGCAGCAGCGGAGAACCGGTGTATCCGGCGATCGGCTGGGAAGACCGCCGTACGTACGAGTGGTGCAAGGAGTTCATCGCCACAGATCCGGCACGCGCTGCGCGCGTGCGTGAAAAAACTGGCCTTCTCGTGGACCCATATTTTAGTGCAACGAAAATTCAGTGGATCCTCCGTGAAGCGCTTCAGGGGCAGGCACAGGGATTCGCTGCTGGCACGCTCGACGCATGGATCGCGTCAAACTGGACGGGCAATCACGTGACGGATCTCACGAATGCCTCGCGGACGCTTCTGCTCAATATTCGTACCTGGACGTGGGATCCGGAACTCTGCGCTGCGTTTGATGTTCCGGTGGCAATGCTTCCAGCGCTGCGGACTTCAGCGAGTGACTTTGGCGAGGTTCGCGCTGACGTTCTTGGAGCCCCGGTTCCCTTGCGCGCCGTCATCGGTGATCAGCAGTCGAGTTTGTACGCTGCGGGCACAGCGCCCGGGACCGTGAAGATCACCTACGGGACCGGCGCATTCATCATGGAACTCCTTGGGGAGACGTGCGAACTCGTGGATGGGCTCTTCACTACCCTCGCCCTTGGCCCCGCAGGTAAAAGTTCGTATGCTCTTGAGGGGAAAGTGGAAAATGTGGTAAGACGCGCAGAGGCCTTTCCCGAAGGGAGCAGCGAGTGGGAAGCGGCGCTTCAGTTAATCGCGGATGATGTTGGGCGTCTGCTCGAGAAGTTTCCGCGAAAGCCAACGCGTATCGTTGTTGATGGCGGCATCTCGAAGCATGAGGCGCTGCTTGAATTCCAACGCGCCATCTCCCGCTGTCCGATCGAGCGTTCAATTACGGCTGATGCGACGGCGCTCGGGGTTCATAAACTTCTTTCGGGGGATTTCCTATGATCGAACGTGAGCGAGCAAGAGAACTCAATATCCCTCATCTCGAGCGCCAGAGAATTCTCGCGCCGCTCACGACCTATCAGATCGGCGGGCCGGCTGATTTTTTTGTTTCGGCGCCAACGAGCGAGGTACTTGTTGCGGCGGTGCGTGAGGCAAGACGGGCTCGTGTGCCCTATTTTATCCTGGGCTGCGGCGCGAATATTCTCGTGACGGACAAAGGGTTTCGCGGATTGGTCATCCATAATGAGGCAGCGGCTTCGGAATTTCTCGAGGGCAACCGACTTCGAGCTGACTCTGGCGCCATCGTTGCTGGTCTCATTACTGCGGCTCGTGATCGAGAACTCTCTGGTCTCGAGCACTACGTCGGAATCCCAAGCACGGTCGGCGGCGCGCTCTGGCAGAATCTTCACTTTCTCTCTCCGGCGCCATCACGGGAGCGGACGGTGTTTATCGCCGAGATCCTTGAGCGCGCTCGGGTGCTGAACGAAGAAAATGACGTGAAGGACGTCGGGCCTGATTATTTTCAATTCAGTTACGATTACTCCACCCTCCATGATCGGCGCGATATTGTCCTTGACGCGACGTTTCAGTTAACCCCGAAACCTAAAGAAGAGATCCAGCGGGTGATGGATGAGAACATGGCGTGGCGGAAGGCAAAGCAACCGCAACTTGAGGAGTATCCGAGCTGCGGGTCTGTGTTTAAGAAAATCGAAGGGGTTGGCGCGGGCCGGCTTATTGAGCAATCAGGACTCAAGGGCTACCGCATCGGTGGCGTCATGGTCTCGCCAAAGCACGCGAACTATTTTGTCAATGTAGACCATGCAACTGCGGCTGACGTATTGGCGCTCATCGAGCACGTCCAGCGCGTTGTCAAAGAGAAGACGGGGCATCAGCTTGAGCCGGAGATTAGTGTTATTGGTGAGAGGTAGGGCGAACGTCGGCGGTGCGCCACGCCAGACACGCTCCACACTCTACGAATCCTGTCGTTCGGCTTTCACGCAAATTTCATAACTCGCCGCCGTGGACTTAACAGACAACGGCGAACTCATACAGATGAAATTTGCTAGCCTCACTCCGGATTCTGGGAGTGTTCCGCTATTGTCTGTCGGACGCATCCGCCCACGTTCGCACAGTGCGTAGAGAAATATGTTTGATCTGTCTCAACTTCTCCAAACAATTGGCTACGTCGGCATTACGGCGATCGTGTTCGCCGAGTCCGGGTTGTTCTTTGGGTTTTTCTTGCCCGGAGACAGTTTGCTGTTTACTGCAGGACTGCTTGCGGCAAAGGGATATTTTAACCTTCCGCTATTGGTCGGGCTGTGTTTTCTCGGGGCGGTGCTCGGAGATAATGTGGGGTACGCATTCGGCCGCAGAGTTGGGCCAAAGATTTTTACCCGGGGAAATTCGATCTTTTTTCACAAGCATCATATCGAGCGCGCGAGAGCGTTTTACACAAAGTACGGAAAGAAGACCATTGTGCTCGCGCGGTTTGTGCCGATTGTCCGGACGTTTGCACCGATTGTCGCAGGGGTGGGCAGCATGCACTATCCGACGTTTTTTCTGTACAACGTTCTGGGCGGCGCGCTCTGGGCGATTGGACTGCCGGTCGCCGGGTTTTACCTTCACGAGCTCGTCCCAGACATTGACCGCTACCTCTTGCCCGTTGTTGCAGGAATTGTTATTCTTTCAGTTATCCCCCCGTTTCTCCATATGTACAAAGAGCGAGGGAAGCATGACTGAAGAATATGGCCAATGATATGGAAAACGGACAGCACGGCTACGGCGTCACCAACAACGAGATCATGGACTTTCTCAAGGAGAACATGGTAACACGCAGGGAGTTTCATGAGGAGCTCGGGAAGTGTGTCACAAAGGAGGATGCGAAGCAGTTTGTCACCAAGGAAGATCTCCTCGCCACGAAGCAGGAACTTCGAGGAGAGATCGGCAAGCTCCGGTCCAATATCATTGATCACATTGACCGGAAAGTCGCTGACGTCAAGGGAGACGTAGTGCTACTCACACGCAAAGAAGACACCAAAGTCCTTGCCGTTGTAGGCAAGCTCGAGCAGAAGAGTGTCTTTACTGCCGAAGACGCCAAAGAGATTCAAAAGATGGAACCGTTTCCAAAGCTTATGGTGTCCTGATTATGCCGGAACCAGTCACTCGAGACCAAACAACCCTCTATGCCTGCAGTGAGTGCGGGCTTCTTTATCGAGACGAGGCAACAGCGCAGCGTTGCGAAGCGTGGTGCACCGAGCACAAGAGTTGTAACATCGAGAT
>CAZNTM010000050.1:2034-6553 GCA_964576005.1 uncultured Gammaproteobacteria bacterium | reverse complement strand
TTTGAGATGATGCGCGAGGTGGTATTTGGCGCCATATGCACGACTTTGCCACCGGCATCTTGGTGCTGTCCTGTCCCTGCCATGGCAAGGGAGAGAATTTCCCCATGCGCTCTAGGACCGACTAAAAGGCAACTGGGGTACTTCATCGTAAGCCGGGAACCTCCATTAAAGTCTATCCATTCCATGATGCCGTTTGTTTCAACCCGCGCGCGTTTGGTCACGAGGTTATAGACATTCTTGCTCCAGTTCTGGATGGTGGTATAGCGCACCCGCGCGCCCGGTTTCACGATGATCTCGACCACGGCGCTGTGGAGAGAACTGGTTGTATATTGCGGCGCACTGCACCCCTCCACATATGAAACAAACGAGCCTTCGTCCGCAATGATGAGCGTGCGTTCAAACTGGCCCATGCGCTCGGCATTGATGCGAAAGTACGCCTGAAGCGGCAAGTCAACCTCTACACCCTTGGGAACGTAGATGAATGAGCCGCCGCTCCAGCAGGCAGTGTTTAAGGCCGCAAATTTATTATCAGCGGCTGGCACGACTTTGCCAAAGTATTGCCTGAAGAGGGCCTCGTGTTCTCGAAGTCCAGTTTCCGGATCGCAGAAGATGACGCCCTGCTTTTTGAGCTTTTCCTGAATGCTGTGATAGACCACCGAGCTGTCGTACTGGCCGCCAACACCGGCGAGGAATTTCTTCTCGGCTTCGGGAATGCCTAAGCGGTCAAACGTCGCTTTGATCTCTGGCGGAAGGTCATCCCATGAGGTTTTTGGAGCATCGGTAGAGCTCACGAAGTAGTTGATGCGATTATAGTCAATGCCCTCGAGCCCATGAATGCCCGCGGCCCATTTTGGCAGCGGCATCATAAGGAAGGTCTTGAGCGCCGCAAGTCGAAGACTCCTCATCCACGCAGGTTCGGCCTTATGGGCTGAAATTTCTTCCACGGTGGATGTGGAGGGTTTAGTGTTCATATTTGGCATACCCTTCCCGTTCGAGTTCATGTGCTAGTTCGTCGCCGCCGCTTTTGACGATCCGGCCGTTCATGAAGACGTGGATTGCATTCGGGGTGAGTTCTTTGAGAATGCGCGTGTAGTGCGTGATGAGCAATACCCCGACGTTTTGTTCCTTGGCTGCTCGTTGAATTGTTTTTGAAATGAGCCTTAACGCGTCAATATCAAGGCCAGAGTCGGTCTCGTCGAGAATCGCAAATTTTGGTTCAAGTACAAGCATTTGGAGCATTTCCAGACGCTTTTTTTCACCGCCCGAGAAGCCGACGTTGAGGTCTCGGGACAGAAGGTCCTTGGGGATATTGAGTGACGTTGCGGCTGCGTCGAGTTGTTTGCGGAAGTCTGTAATTGAAAGAAATTTATCCCTTGAGCTTGTCGAAGGGTAAATTTCTTTCGGCGTCTTTACGGTAGCCCCTCGACTCGGCTCGGGGGATAATGAGTGAAGCTCGGGGGATAATGGAGAGACGGGAGCGCGTAAACTTTTTTTCGCAAGTCGCAAAAAATGGGAAATCGTGACGCCGGGGATTTCCAGTGGATACTGGAATCCCAAGAAAAGCCCGCGCGCTGCACGCTCGCTGGGGGAGAGGGCAAGCAAGTTTTTGCTGTTTAACGTTACCGTTCCACCGGTTGCCGCGAGGCCGGGCTTTCCCATGAGCAGATGCGCAAGCGTGGACTTTCCCGAGCCATTCGGACCCATGAGGATATGGATTTCTCCGGGGAGAATTTTAAGAGAAACGCCATTGAGAATGGGTTTGTTTTCGATGGAGGCGGAGAGATTTTTGATTCGGAGCATATTGACTAGAGCTGCGCGAGCGTCGTATTCGCAAAGGTTTTGTAGACGAGGCTGTGGAGTTTCCGCCACGGTTCACGGGTGATGCAGTGTTGTTCAATTGGGCAGCGCTCGTTCGTGGTGCACGCAGTGAGCTTGAGTTTCCCGGCTGTTGCTTCAAGAATGTCGGAGAGCCGAATGGTGTTGGCGCTGCGCCGGAGCGCATATCCTCCCTTCGCTCCCTCACGACTTTGAATCAACGCCGACCGTTTTAGCGCGCGGGCGATCTGCTGGAGAAAGGGCAGGGGAAGGTGATAGCGTTTTGCCACCGCATCCAACGACAACCACTGCCCGTCGGTCGTGTTCGCGAGCGCGCTCATCAGCAGTACGGCGTAATCTTCTTTTCGGGAGATTTTCATGGTTCGACAGGCTCACCATGATAATGGTAAGCGTCTTATAAACTCAATCTGAATTGGTATGAGTTTAGAGGAAAAATGGGAATATGTCAAGGCAAGGGTTAAAAAGAAGAAAGCCCCGAAGGGCTTTGACCGACAGGGCGCGGTTGCGCAGTTCGCGCGTTACGGTCGGTTCTGCTGAAAGGAAATCTCGTCCGGAACGCCGGCGTCCATCTGGCCGACGTCTCCGCAGCCGATGCCGACGAGGTAGCCCTTCTCGTTGAGACCGCGATGGAGGACCGCGACGAATACCAACGAGTCCTTGAATGCGGATTTTAACGCCCGGATGCCCTCCGTGCATCCGTTGATCGCGGCGAATATGATTCTGCGGGGTTGTCCACGGCAGAGCTTGAGGAACTCCCTCGTCACCGTGATTGCGGTTGTTCCGGTGGCGAGCGCCTGCTCAAGGACGAACAGGGTCGCTCCGTTGAGATCCGCTCTTCCCTTGAAGGTGAGCTCTTCCACGGTCATGCCGCTCTCTTTTTTCCTCCGCTGACTTCCCGCTTGGAGATAGGAGAGCTCGGCGACCCACCAGAAGAGGTGCTCTTCGGCCAGAAAGCACGGGCGGTCGCCACCCCGGGAAATCCGAAGCATGATCATGCGTTGGTTTCTCGGCACCGTGGGGATGATGCCCATCTCGTTCGTCCGCGAGGACCTGCAGACGATCTCCTCGCTCGGAAGAAGTTCATACGCCGCGTCGGTGAGCGTCGTTGTCAGTCGGGCTGTTGCTTCTCGGTAGAGCGCCCGTCTCGCTCGGGAAATGAGGATTTGTTCCTCATTCACGAGGTGGCGGGCGTGCGGCGGATACGGCGGTTCGAGGTGATCGAAGATTGCGCGGCGGAGCGCCTTGGTTCCGCCGCGCAACACGAGTAGAGTATTGCCCTTCCCGCCGGGGGGTTCGAACCCCGTTGCGATGTACACTCCCTTTCCGATATCGTTTCTGCTTTCAAACAGCGGTTCCACGTCACACCTCCGAGGTACTCGGATGCTTGGTCGCGGGTACTCTATTGGGTCTCTATCGAGTCGTCAAGTGTATAACAAAGCGCTCCGACCGAGGTCGGAGCGCGACTGTGTGATTGTCACGGTCTCACCGTGATGTCACGGTGAGACCGTGAGGGATGCGGAATTCAGAACCCGCCAAATCCGCCCGGACCCATTGGAGGACCCATCATTCCTCCCGCAGGGCCTGGCAAAGGCTGTGGATTGGATTCTCCAACCGGACCTTCGCGTTTGAACTGTTCAAACGCGCCCATGTTAAACTGCGGACCTTTTGTCTGCGGACCCTGGACTTGCGGCATGAATTCCTCGCCCGGCACTGCCTCGCGGAATTGCCCCATGAGCTGCCAGAACTCCTCCATGAGGGCAAAGGCGTCTTCTTCTTCGAGTGGCCGCCGGCTAAGCGCTGCGGTCACCTCTTCAAATTTCGCTTTGAGCTCGTTTTGCGTTGCTTCAAGTTCGGTCACGTCCTCTTTCGCGCGCTTCAGTCTCTTGATAATTGCGTCATTCTCCCGAAGCCTGCGCTGCATCTCGCCGCGGGCACGGCCGAGGTTGCTGATTCCGTCAATGAGGCGACTGGTGTCAAAGATTGCGCGCTGCCCTTCAAAGAAGTTCTCAAGCGCTTCTTGTCGTTCATCTCCGCCGGGTTTTGTCTTCGCGTCATTCAGGTGCTGTTCAAGTCCGGCGACTGCCGTGTCTAGTTCAGCGACCTTATCGCTTAGATCAACTTTTGCCCGGGCTGCGACGCGTTTTACCCGTGTCACCTCCCGCTTCACCTGCTTGAGATCGCGGTCGGCAACCTTGAGTTGTTGGACGAGGTTCATGAGCTGCTGAACTCCGGGGCCGCACTGCTGCATGGTCGGTCCAATGTCTGCCATGACCGAGCATTTTTCCATGACGACATCCGCGTCAGCCGTCGCAGGATCAAGCGCGTCAAGTTCTGTCTTGACGGTTTCCACTTTTGTCATGGCATCCAAGCATTCTTGGGGCGCAGCAATGCCCTGCTTCTGAAGGGTGTCGTATGCTTTTTTAAGCATCTTCATACCTTGGCTCATCCCGCGCAGCCCCTGCTTGCACCCGCGAAGCATTTCTTTTGCCATCATCGTCTGCTGCTTCTTTTCCATTTCTTCGCGCTGTTTTTCCATTCTCGCCATGTCTTCCTCACTTGGACCTCCCGGACCCATCATGCCAGGGCCGCCCATTCCTCCCGGTCCACCCGGACCACCCATCATGCCGCCTGGACCAGGACCCATTGGGCCGCCCATACCAGGACCGCCCATTCCTCCCGGACC
>CAZNTM010000050.1:0-1934 GCA_964576005.1 uncultured Gammaproteobacteria bacterium | reverse complement strand
CCGCCAAAACCTCCGGGACCACCCATAGGACCTCCCATAGGGCCGCCAGGACCTCCCATGCCTCCCGGACCACCGGGCTGGTGCGGCGCACCACTGTCTGATGGTGGAGGTGGTAGAGCTGTCTGATGTCCCTGTGTCGGAGGTTGATCTGGGGCAGGGCTTACCACAGGGGTCTGCGCCACCACGTACATGACCGTTGGCACGCCAACGAGAATCGCGGCTGCCATGCCGAAAAGCTTGAGGATCCCGGTGTCAAACATAGTGATATTGAGAAACTAGAAATTAGTAATTGGTAATTTATGGTTTGAGTTGTGCACAGGGAGGCTTGTTTGTATTATACCACGAACGCCGTCAACAACAAAACCACCCCGACCGCGTCGGGGTGGTTTAAGCGCTTTCTTTAACGATTCATTTACTGTGCTGCGCTTGTGCTTGTGGCGGTCGGAATCGGCGCGATTTTGGTCAGCAGATCAAGACTGCTGGTGACCGCTTTTGATTCCTGCACTTTGGTTACACCCAGGGCTTCGAAGGCAGTTTTGGGAGCCTTGCCTTCCGCAGCCGTTGTTAACTGGGTGAGCCTAGCTTGCGCTTCTACTGCTTGTGGGGCGAGCTCTTCCACCGTGTCGGTGTCACCCTCTTTGCGAGCTTCGTCAATTTGTCTGCGCAAGTCTTTCAGCTCTGCGGATTTTTCTTTCAGCAATGCCGCCGCTTGCAGAGCTGCCGGATCCTTTTTGCGACGTTCGAGTCGTTTCGCAGAGGCATCCGCGGCCTTTGCGTCTTGGTCAATGCCACGGAGATAGGTGTTGAGACTTCGTAAGGCTTTCGCGAGTGCCTTTGCTTCCTCTACATGTTGTTTGACTTCCAAGAGCGCCTGCCCGGCTTCCTGCAGCCCTCCGAGTGCTTCATCGCCTTCACCCGCTTCCCGCGCCTCTTGAGAAGCCTTTCGGCTTTCGAGATATCGCTCCATCCCTGCTTTCATTTCAGAGATTCTCTCGACTCGCTGCTCCTCCGAGAGGCCGGCTGCCTTGAGGGTCCGGTCCATGTCGGCGATATTTTTTTCAACTCTCGCGCGTTCTCCATCAATTGCCTTTTCTGTTTCAGGAAGCTGCGTAAGAATCTGTACCTGCTGCTGTTGCTGCTGAAGCGCGCTACTTTCTACAGCAAGTGCCGCAAGCGCTCCGGCAGCGTCCTCATAACTCTCTGCGCCCTTCGCAATATCAAGTGCTCGTTCGCTTGCTTCTATACTCTGTTTGAAGCCGGAGACATCAAGTCCTTGAGATTCCGCTTTAACCAGACTTTTTTTCATCCTGTCGATATGTTGCTCGAAGGTTTTCACCCCTGTCGTCTGGAAGGTGTCGAAGTCTCGGTTAAGCGCGGCCGTGTTCTCTGTTGGAGCCACAAACGAATACCCTTCTGCAACGTTTATTTGCCCGCTTTCACTCACCTGGACGGCCCCACGGAAGGCGCCGTAGAAATTTCGACGGTCTTGCCCACCCAGATTACTAATGTCTCCGGCAGAGAGATCTTTCGGAATGAACTGCTGCGAGGCGGCAAAGCCCTGGAATTTCTTTTGAGGTCCTTCAGCACCTGTTGGTTGTCCTCCGGGGAATGTGCTCGTTACTCCCTGACCGGGAAAGCCACCGCTCACTCCTTGACCTTGACCGGGGAATCCTTCCGATACACCTTGTCCCTGACCGGGGAAGCCAAATCCACCAGTTGGTGGGAAGCCGAGCTTAATGTCGCTTGGCTTCGGAGGTATTCCGGAGCCTGTCCCCCCAAGACCTTCTGGAAAGCCACTCGTTGGAGACTGACTCAAGAACTGGAATGGTTTAAATTCACCTCCAGTTGTACCTTGGCCGGGGAAACCGCTACTCACACCTGTACCTTGGCCGGGGAAACCGCTACTCACACCTGTACCTTGGCCGGGGAAACCG
>CAZNTM010000049.1:0-6598 GCA_964576005.1 uncultured Gammaproteobacteria bacterium | reverse complement strand
ACAACACCTGCTCGCACGCGGGCGGCCCGCTCTGCGATGGCGCACTTTCCGGCACCGTCGTTGAGTGTCCATGGCACGGCTCAAAGTTCGATGTCACCACCGGCGCCGTTGTCGGTGGTCCAGCACGCAGCCCACAGACGGCGTACAAAGTTCGGATCACAGGCAATGATGTCGAGGTCGAAGTATAGCACCATTATTCACTTTCATGCACTCGAGGCTGGTCGGCGATGATATTGCCGAGCGATCCAAAAGAAAAACCAGGCGTATTGGCGTCGAGATTTCCTGGTATAAAGGGATACGCAACGCCTATGTCACGGCATATCCGTGTTTTTATGGCGCAGGGCACGTATGAGATTTATCGTCTTCCAGCACGTCGTGCATGAAAATCCGGGCATGATTGCGGAGTTGGCAGCGGAGCGTTTAGTCGCATTTGATTTTTCTTGATCGTCAAGCTATAGTACGTGCGTATGCATGATATTGTGATTGACCCCAAAATCCGATTTGGTAAGCCGACGATTAAAGGGACGCGGATCACCGTGGAGGAGGTGGTCGGTTGGCTCGCCGGAGGGATGGATTTTGCCGAAATCGAACGGGAGTATGGCCTTACGCGACCGCAGATTCAAGTAGCACTCCGGTATGTTTCTGGCTGGGTAAAGGGTGAGGAGCTGCGGAGCTATGAGATGGCTACTTGACGCGAACATTCCCTATTCGGCAAAAAATGACTTTTCTCTGGGCGACGACGTCCTGCACGTTCAGGACATCGGCTTTTCCGCAGCAGCGGATGAAGCCATTTTTGTATTTGCTCGCGGTGATGCCCGCGTTCTTATTACTCGCGACCTTGATTTCGCCAACATCCTTCATTTTCCATTCACAAATCATCCCGGGGTGGTCGTTTTGAGGATTCCTTCATTCTATAACGCAGAGGCAATTAAGCGCGTCTTGCGCAGTTTTCTCGACGCCATCCGTGAAAAAGAGTTGAAAGGTGCGCTCGTCATTGTCGAAGAAGGACGCTACCGCGTGCGGGTTTCCGGCAACGATGTCGAGGTTGAGGTATGACATTCCTCCTGTCATGCCGATGAGCTTTCACGATCGCGTTCTCGCGGTCGTCGCAAAAATTCCCCGCGGGCAAGTATTGACGTATACCGATGTGGCTCGGCGTTCGGGAAATCCAAAGGCAGCCCGCGCAGTCGGCGCTGTTCTTCGAACAAACTACGATCCCAACATTTCCTGCCATCGTGTTATTCGTTCGGATGGCACACTCGGTGGCTACAATCGGGGCGTTGCGAAGAAATTGCAACTTCTCCAACGCGAAAAATTTTTCCCCACCTTATCCACTGGATCAGATCGCTAAAAAATGCTATACTAACAAATGTCCTTAAAAATTAGGACAAAGGTCGATGGCCCGTCTTGCTTACCCCAGCAGACGAGGTGAACGCCGACCTTGCGCTCTCCAACGCAAGGGAACGGAAACGCATAACTCGAATGTCGCGCGTGTCAGGGAGAACGAAAAACGGTTCTTCCGGCAAGCGCCGCATTCGCTAACCATTCCATAATATGCGTTATCTTCGATGGTTGGGGCAGGAGACGCGGATCATGCTGGCACCACAAATCATGCTCGTGCCAGTGCGCGCGTCATGAAGTAAAGGGGAGTGTACCTTAACAACTGCGACATCACGGTTTCACTGGAGGTGAGACAGCGATGTTGTTCGTGGAGGGCCTGCAAGGGCCCGAGACCGTGCGTCCGGGCCCTTTTGAATTTTTCCGGCAGAACCCCTCCGATCGCTATCGGAGGGTGAATGCCATGTGAAAAATTCATCCGCCGAGCCTGTGGGTGCCTCGGAGCCGAATGGTCACTCCCGGCCGAGAGGCGGATTATTGCTCATACAGACCGTGGCTGCTATACTTTTGCAATCCTAGATATGTTCCCCATCATCCTCGACATTGAAACCAAAGAAACCTTTGCGGACGTTGGCTCTCACGAGCCGAGCAAGCTCTCGGTCTCCATGGTGTGTGTTTACTCTTACAAAGAAGGGAAGTTTTTTTCGTTTACGGAGCATGAACTTAACAAACTTTGGCCGCACCTTGATGCAGCCGACGTGCTCATCGGCTTTAACATCCGCCATTTTGATCTCCCGGTTCTTGCGAGGCACTACCCCGGCGATATTTTGCAGCTGCCGATTTTCGATCTTCTCGAAGTCGTGAAATCAGCCCTTGGCTTTCGATTAAAACTTGATACGTTGGCGCAAGCCACCTTGGGGGTGGGTAAATCCGCCAATGGTCTTGATGCTGTTGCGTGGTACAAACAAGGCGAGATTGAGAAAATCAGGGCGTACTGTCTTCAGGACGTGGCAGTGACACGCGATTTGTTTGAACATGGTCGTAAACACGGAAAATTTTCGTATCTCGATTTCGGCGTAAAGCGGGAGTTTCCGGTCCGCTTTGATCTTTCGAAATTTGAGGGGAAAGCGCCAGCGAATCTCTCCCTGCCGCTATGAACGCCAAGCGAGAATACGACTATCTCATTTTAGGCACCGGTAACTCCGCGCTCACCGTTGGCGCACTCTTGGCCAACGCAGGCTTCAAAGTGTGCATGCTTGAGGCCCATGATATTCCGGGCGGCTATGCACAGTCATTTAAATGGGGCGATTTTTATTTTTGCGGTCAAGTGCACTACATTTGGGGCTGCGGCCCGGGCGGAAAGATTTACGAATTTCTAAAAAAGATCGGCCTTCATGAGGACATTACGTTTGGGCTCTATGATGCCAATGGCTACGATCGTGTGGCGCTGCCGGACGGCAAGATTGTTTCGATCCCTTACGGCTTCGATCGCTTGATCGAAAACATCGAGGCTGCCTATCCCGGACAGCGCGTGAGTCTTCAAAAGTTTTTTGGCATCATCGAACAGCTCCGCGCTGAATTACGTCGTCTACCGGAGCGTCGGTATCACTGGTGGGAGTACCTCACGAAGGGATGGCAATACAAGACATTAGTGCGATACCGCTATAAGACACTTCAAGATGTGTTTGATGAATGTCATTTAGGGAAGGAGGCGCAGGCAGTGCTCGCTGGTGATGCCGGGGATTTCATGTTGCCACCAAAAGAACTTTCCATCTTTGCTTACGTTGGGTTGTTTTGCGGCTATAATACTGGCGCCTATTATCCGACCAAGCACTACAAATACTATTTCGAGCGGGTGGCGCAGTTCATCAACCACACGCCGGGGTGTCACATCTTCTATGAGACCGAAGTGACGAAGATCAACGTTGAGGGCGATCGCGTCACGAGTGTGGAAACAAAAAACGGCCGTCGGTTTAGCGCGAAGGCCGTCATCTGCAACATTGATCCGAAGCGTGCCGCTGACCTTATGGCCCCCGAGCACGTTGCGGCTGCGTACCGTGCAAAACTCTCGTATCGCTACTCGGGATCCTCCATTATGATTTATCTCGGCCTCAAGGGCGTTGATTTGGAGGCTGCCGGGCTTGGGCGCTTTAATACCTGGCATCTGGGGCGGTGGGACATGAATGAGATTTGGGAGGCGCAGCGGCGCGATGATTTTTCAAACCCCTGGTTTTTTCTTTCCACTCCGACGCTTCACAGCAAAGCGCCCGGCACTGCCCCCGCAGGCACCGAGATTGTCGAGATCGCTACGTCTGCGGAGTATGCTCCATGGAAAGCGCTCAAAGATCGGGATTACAAAGCATATGAAGCGCGCAAGAACGAGGTTGCGAATCGGCTACTCGACATTGTGGAGCAAAAATATATTCCCAGGCTTCGTGAGCATATCGTCACCAAAGTGGTGGGCTCGCCGACGACAAATGAAGAATGGGCCTGGGCCCCATTTGGCAACGCCTATGGGCAGCCGATGACGGCGCGAGAAGTGGGGCCAGGGCGTTTTCGCCAAGAAACTCCGTTTCGAAATTTCTACTTCTGCAACGCCACCGCGGGTTACGCCAGCATCCACGGCACCACTGGCAATGGCATCAATCTCTACACCAAGCTCACTGGCGACTCCTTTTACAGTTTTGCGGATGGCCCGAGCGACGAACAATTTATTGCGCAGGCAAGGGTTGATACGTTGAGGCATCAAAACGCTTTCGGATAAGTTCCGCGACGCGTTTTCCGCATCGAGCAGCGCCTTCGGTCCAGGGTGAGTTGAGATAATCCCCGGCAAAAAAGATATTGCCCGTGCCTTGATGGCCTCCAGTCACAAATTCGCGCACGCTGTTGATGAGCCGTTGGTCGAATTTTGGCATGGCAAGCGGCCAGCGCTCGACAGCATGGAGCGTGATATCATTTTTTCTTTGGCGCGCCTCGGGGCAGAGTTCTTCAAGTTCTGGCCATACTCGTGCTGCCACCGCTTCATCGGATAACCCAAGCATCTCTTTGGCAGCCGCGTCATAGAGATACACCACAAGCAGCGTCATGCCGTCTTTCACCATCGCTGGTCCTTTCTTCCCTTCGTTAAAGATGGTGCTGATGAGTGTGCTTTCAACAAACGGGACATAGATGCCGTGGGTGTTGTCGCTAAACAAATCCACCGGCACTTTGTAGGCAAGAACGATGGTGCTCGCATATCGGATGGCCGAGAGCATGCTCGTTTGCGCCTGGGTCGGCTCTTTCAGGAGCGCTTGTGCCACTGGCGCCGGGCAGGCGAGCATTGCGGCGTCAAAGAATTCATCACCATCCTTGACTCGGACACGTACGAGGCCATCCGGTGTTGGCGTGACGGCTTCGACCGTGGAGTTGAGGCTCACGGCGAGGCTTTTGGCAAGGGCATCGGGAATCGCCTGAATGCCTCCTTTTGGATAGCGCGCGCTGAAATTCTTTTTTCGCACCAGCATGTCAATAAAGGTGTATAAGAGTGAAATACTGACGTCGTTGCTTGCATGGAAATGAAGTGCGCCGGTAAATGGGTCTGCCACGTATTCCGTGACTTCGCGGTGGACCTTGGTATTTAAAAAGTGCGCCGCATCTTCCGTGTTGAGCTCGGCCGATGTTGTGGAGAGATCAAAAAAATCTCCTTTGGGTGGACGCATCGCAAGTCCGATGAGCCAGCGGAGAAATTGCAGCCGAGCTTTCAGGGAAAGTACATTGAGTTTAAGCACCTCCATGATGTCCCCCAACGCAAACCGATACGCTCGTCCTCCTCGAAGCACGCGGTGCTGTCGTGGGCTCTCCATGGGGGTCCATGGGATATCGAACTGCGTCGCGTAGTCTTGAAGCTGACTGTAGTTTAAAGAAAGAAAGAGTGCACCGCCGTCAAAGGGGAGCCCGTCCTTGACTCGTGTCACCATTCGCCCGCCCACAGAATCGTTTTTTTCATAGACAACCACGTTGCAGCCGGCCTGCTCTAAGGTAGCGGCAGCAGAAAGTCCGGCGATTCCTGCGCCGATGACGGCAATGCGTGGGGAGTGACTTTTTTGTGGCATAGCGGTAGTCTAGCGGAAAGCCTCACGGCTCACAACAGCGATGATCTACGATCTCATGATAATCGGCGCCGGTCCCACTGGGGTTGAAGCAATACTTCAGGCAGATGCCCGCGGGCTCACTGCGCTTTTAGTTGAAAAAAACGAAGTCGGGTCGCTCATCGAGGAAACAATGAACAACAAGAAGTTCTACCACGTATATGGCCGTAATACCCTTGCTCCCAAGGGCTTGCTCGCATTTCCTGATCGCGTCCAGGGCGCTGAACTTGTCGCGCTCTGGAAGCAGCAGGTAGAAACTATGCCAGTGTTGAGGCAGACTCATGTGTTGGGCTTAAAACGTGATGCTCATGGCGTCTTTACCCTTTCGACGACCAATGGAGAGCATCAGGGACGCGCGGTGCTGCTCACAAGCGGCACGTTTGAAAGTCCTCGGAAACTTGGCGTCGAAGGCGAGAAAGGGAACCCGAAAATCCTCTACGCCCTTGATTACTACACCGAGTACAAGGACAAGAAGATTGTCGTGGTCGGCGGTGGTAACAGCGCCTTGGAAACCGCCGTCTACTGCGCAGAAGCCAACGAGGTGACGATGGTCGTACGGAAAGACCAGTTTGCGCCAAGCAGCGCCGGGAACAATTTGAAGGCGGTCAACGATTTGGTGGAACAAGGGAAACTTGCTGTTCTTTTTGGTGCGGTGGTCAAGAGTATTACGCCAGATACGCTCACGGTCCAAATCCGCGGCGAGTCACGGGAGATTGCGTACGATCTTCTGTTTGTTCATATCGGTTTTGAAAATCCAGTAGAATTTTTGGAGCGACTCGGGATTGAGTGCCGCGACGGTAAGGCAGTGTTTAACGAGCGCCTCGAAACAAATATCCCTGGCCTTTTCATCGCTGGTTCCCTCACTGGTGCGGATTCAATCGTTGAGGGAGCCAATCAAGCCTGTGACATCGTACAGGCGCTGTAGCGCTGTCTAGCGCCTGACCAAAGGGAGTCTCTCTTTGGGTTGAAAAAGCAAAGACGTTATGATACTCTCCCTGCACCACTGTTTAGCCGGGGTAGCTCAGTGGTAGAGCGAAGGACTGAAAATCCTTGCGTCGCCAGTCCGATTCTGGCCCCCGGCATAAAAGCGAGTCTGAATTTATTCAGGCTTGTTTTTATTTCGGGCAGAAGCG
>CAZNTM010000048.1:0-6667 GCA_964576005.1 uncultured Gammaproteobacteria bacterium | reverse complement strand
TCCTCCGGTACCGCCACCACCCCTTCCACCACCGCCACTGACTCCGATTCCGCCTCCTGACGCACACTGCCGGAGAGCCGCATCACAGAACTCGCCGGCGAGACAATCCACAGACGAGTTACACCGCCCGGTGAGAGTCCCGGAGGTGGGAGCAATCCCGCAACGGTTCGTCATCGCATTGCAGATCTCGCCAAGGCGACAATCGCGGTTGGTTTGACACGTCTGTCCGGCAGGGAGAGCGCATCGCCGGTTCAGCGGATCGCAACGCAATGGCAGCCGACAATCTTCGGTTTGACTGCAGCGGCCACCGCTGCCTGATGGCTCACATGTGCCGGTCGCAAGATTACACTGACCAATAAGACACGCGGTATTTGCCGAACACGGCGTGCAGATACCTTTGAGGCACAGTCGCGTCTGACATTGCGCACCGGAGGTGCACGCGGCGCCTTGGGCTTGGCGAAGGGTAAACTCCACCGGATTGGAGGCAATGACCCGCTGTTCAAACACCTCTTTTGTCCCCCACGGGCAAAAACCGCGAAACGTAACGCCGCGGCAGACGTGCCGGACATTGAAACGCTCCACCTGCTCGACAGCCACATCTCCGCTGCTTACCTCTTCCGGGACAAGCGCCGAGATCGCCGTGGGCCTCCACGACTGCACGTCGGCAGAACGATTTTTTGAGAAAACGAACCGGCCGGGGCCTTGAGGTGAACCAAATCCAACGCCTTGCGCGGTGATACGACTCCCCACCGTCCCGCTTTGCGGCTCGATTCGACAGAGCCCCGGGCCCGGCGGATCATTCGTGACTGCAAAAGGTTTACTCTGATCGCTTCGCGAGAGAAGCGCTCCCGCAGGCGTCCATGCGGAAGTTTCAACCCGCACGAGCCCCGGCACTGCCCCGGGAGGAACACGGACAATAATCTGCCGGTCGCTCCACGAGGTGCTACACTCTGGCGGAAGACTTGCCTGCCGGTCATCGGTCGGATCATTTGGATCCCCCTCAAAGAACACCCGTCCCGTGCGAGGCCCGAAATGAGCTCCAACCATCGTCACCCACTGCCCCACTCCGCCACGCTCCGGCGCAATCCGGTCAATGATCGGCTCCATGGTAAACGTGACCGGGTTGCTCGCGACATTTTCCACGGTGACAACCACGGGCCCACTCTCGGATCCTCGCGGCACCACCGGCTCTACTTCGGTATTTGACCAGCGCTTTGTTTCGGAAGACAGGGTGTTGGCAAACGCGACACGGCTTGACCCTTGGGTGTCCCCGAGATTCTCCCCGCTTGCCGTGGGTGCCTCGCTGACAAGACCGAAATTCGGAATAAGGGTACAGAGCGACGGCCGGATCGTCTTATTGGCCGTGAAGGTTTTTTTGTTGCTTTTGCCAACTGCGGTTTGGACCTCTACCGAAACAGCTCCGCGCAATGGAGCGGGCACGCTTGCCACGAGTTCATCATTGCTCCAGCGGCTGCACCCAAGGGAGGCTTCGGATTCCCCAAATCGCACGACCGACGCACCCTTCTGACCGCCGAAATTCCTTCCGGAGATTGTCACATATGTATTTGCAAAGACCGCGGCAATGCCATTATCAGGATCCATGCGTTCGATTTGTGGCGGGCCATCCACACACACCCCCTCCAAACAAATCGAGGAGGCGCACTCCCACCCGTGGGTGCACGACTCTCCATACCCCTTGCCCGGTCGAGTTGAAAACGCCCAAGAATACGAACACTGCGAAGCAATCTCGGCAGCAACAGACGGTTTCCCGCGGGAAACCACTGGCCGAGGCAAAGGAGCTACTGCCACGGGAGGAACCGGAAGGACTGATCTTGCGCGAACGAGCAAGCCAAAACCGAGCAACCCAAGCGCTGCGACAAACAATCCCGCCGCAACAAATTGCAACTTCTGCGCCCGCTGGTACTCGGGATAATCCTCTGACCGCTTCCCGCGCACCGCAAGCAACAACACAACCACTGCCGCACAGAGGAACCCCACGGCAAGAAGAAGAAGGAGCAGCGAAAGGGGCAATGGCACACTCATGGTCCGAGACAAGGTAAGAAACACTGCTGCGAAATGCTCTCGGCAGAAGAGAGCACCGCGCTCTCAACCGGCACGACCTCGCGGGAAAACTGCGGGTGAAAGAGCGTGAATTCACTCACCCTTCCAGCGCGTCGGAGACTTGCTTCGGCCCATGGGGTCGGCAGGACAAGCGCGCCCCGCAGCGACGCAACCGACATCACCGTTGAGAAGGTGACCCGAATGGGGGTATCGGGATTTACCCCGGAAGCATTCCGCCGCGGAGCAACGCGCACGATCGCCGGAGTCGTATGATCCATTTCCCCGGTCGTGCGCCATGCATGGGTGATGGGGGAAACAAGCGCGTTGCCGCTGATGTCGCGAAGGCCCGAAAGCTTCAGCGTAAGCTGCTGATCGGATGGCCAACAGAACATCGGGGTCTGACACTGATTCTCTCCGCACGCGCTGAAACCTTTGAGCTCTACGACCGTCAAATCATCGCTTACAAAGCGCGAAAACCCCCTTGATCCCTCAAGGGTCACGGCTTCATTGTCCAGCACGGAAAGCGGGTCAATCGGTTCGGAAAATTCAAGCTGGAGCATGGTGTTTTTTGCGCTATACGCCCCCTGCTCCGGGGTCGCAGAGGAAAGCTTCGGCGAACTGCGATCTTCTTGCGATCCCACGGTAAACTCCCAACGGTATGGCGGACTGCTCACGAGCTTCCCCGTGCTCGTTTTTAGTGCGGAGCCAACAACGGCTTCGTAGCGCGTCTCGCGCCCGGGAACGCCCAAAAGGCTCCGGGGGCGTAAGACCACCGTCATGCGATCGCGCGAAAGGGTCGCGTCAAGCTTTACCGGCGTTGATGAACCGACAGAGTAAACCGCAAAGCTCTCTGGCAAAACGTCAGTGCCGGAAAGCAGTGTTCGGGGATCAACCGGACTTTGCAGCGCCAAGACAAGACGGGTGTTTCTTGAAACCGGCAACGTGCTCCATCGAGGGTAGGTGAAACGGATGAAATCTCCAATAGAAAGTGTGCCAAAAATCCCGGCAGGAGCAGGGGGAGGAGGGGCACTGGGAGGACGACCCGGCAGCGCCCTTTGCCAGAGGGCAACGACGAAAATAATCGTGGAGGCAAGAGCGCATCCGCCAGCTACCCACGCCAACCGCCCGGCCCGGCCTTCGGCAGTCGGGTCTTCAAACCGCGCGCTCTTCACCTTGAAAAACCACCCCAAAGCGCCAAGGGATGCCAGTGCGAATACCCCCGCAATGATCAACCAACTCATAGGGACCCCCTCAAATAACGACATGTAAATATTTACCGCCGGTTCCGGCTTTTCTCGAGCACCTCCGGCGGGAGCTTGCCGATTTTCTCAAGATACGTGTAATGCTCGCGGAGCTCTTTGCGCCGCAGCGCCGTCTGCCGGACTTTTGATTTGCTCGGGGTCTTTTTCAGGAACCGAATCTTCCTTGCCTGAAAAAGCTTACCGGAACCAAGCAGCCGCCGGTTAAAGCGTCGCAAAAAACTCTCAAAGGTTTCTCCGCGTCGTCGTCGTACTTCCATGAAGACCACCTCCTCTCAAATACGCGATGCCAATATACTAATGCATACCAATGATACAAATATCGATCCGATTCGTATTATTGGTATAATTTGTATGTCATTCGTATATTGGCATTGCTGTTCACACGAGTGAACGCACCGGCTCTCCTCCCAAGAGGTGCAAATGTAAATGCGGGATAATCTGACCGCCATCGCTGCCGGTATTGATGACCACCTTATACCCCCCCTCGGAAATCCCAAGCTCTGCGGCAATCAAACGTGCCCGAAGCAGGAGAGCGCCCAAGAGCCCCGCATCCTCTTCGGCGGTCTCTACGAGCGAGGGGATGTGCCGTTTCGGCACTACCAACAGATGGAGCTTTGCCTTGGGATGGATGTCATGAAACACCACCATTGCCTCATCCTCAAACACCATGTTTGATGGCAACTTTTTTCCCGCAATGGAACAGAAGATGCAGTCCATAACTTTACCCTACCGTTTCCTCTTCGATTTCTGGTACTGGTATTTTAGGATTGTTTGTGTCTTTGGTATTTTGTGTCTCGGTATTCGGCAGAACGGACAGGGTGCCATTCAGCTCCTTGAGGCGGCGCTGAATCTCCGAAATGATCTGGGATTCCTCAACAATCTCCTGCACGCCGCCTTCCATATCGCGAACGAGAACCGTATGGTCAAGGACCTCCTTCTGCCCAATGATGAGTACATAGGGCACCTTAAGACTGTTGGCAATCTCTAACTGCGCTTTCAGGCCATCCTTGGAGAAACTGTGCGCAACCGGAATGCGCTCGCTCCGAAGCTTCCCGTAGAGCTTGAGCGCACTGCGACGCGCAGCGTCCCCGAGCTGGGCCACAAACACCCGCCGATGCCCTGCCGGCGGCACGGCAACGGCTGTCGCGCGCATGAGACTCACGAGCCGTTCAAGCCCAAACGCCACCCCAAACGCCGGCGTGCTCCTGCCGCCTAAGAATTCGATAAGGCCGTCGTAGCGGCCGCCGCCGGCAAGCGATCCCGCCGAGGGGCCGCCCTGCTCCTGATGACGCTGGACAATCTCAAACACCGTCTTCGTATAGTAATCCAATCCGCGCACGAGGCTGGGCTCAAGCGTATACACGACATCGCGCTCATCAAGGTACTCGAGCAACCTCATGAAGTGATCTTTGCAAGCCTCGCAGAGCGCGTCCACGGACTGCGGCGCCTCTCGCTTGACCGGCTGGCAGGCGTGCTCCTTGCAATCAAGCACCCGCAAAACATTCTTCCCCAAACGTTTTTTACATTCAGCACAGATGCTCATCCGATGCTCGCGGTAGTACGCAGTCAACTGTTCGATGTACAGGGGGCGACACTGGCTGCAGCCGATGGAATTCAGTTGAATTTCCGCATCAAGCCCAAAGGTCTGGAGTAACTCCATTGCCTGAATCATGAGAAAGGCATCAACAAGCGGACTGCCATCGCCAATGACCTCAAAGCCGAGTTGATGAAACTGCCGGAAACGGCCGGCTTGCGGCCGGTCGTAGCGAAAAAATGGCCCCCAGTACCAAAGCTTCACCGGTTGCGGAAGATTCCACATCCCGTGTTGAATGTAGGCGCGGGCAACGCCCGCGGTATTTTCCGGGCGCAGCGACACTTTCTCGCCGCCCAAGGTCTCGAATGAGAACATCTCCTGTTCGATAATGTCCGTCCCCCGCCCAATGGTCTTCACAAACAGCGCGCTCTCCTCAAGGATGGGCGTCTCTACCAACGCAAACCCGTAATCCTCCGCACTCCTGCGCGCTTCCGATTCAATCCACGACCAGCGACCAACGTCCTCGCCAAAGACGTCTTTCATCCCCCGCAGCGTCTGAAACTGCTTCACTTTTACCGTGGCTTCTTCTTTGAGCGCATCCGGGGCCGGTGGTTTCTGTTTCTCTTTTTGCTGCTGTGGCCTCATACGCATTACTGAAGTTCTGGGTACGGAGGCGTTTGAAACACCGTGATGCTCGTAAACGGCCAACCGCGAACCCAAACCTTCCCGATAATGAACTTCCGGTTCACCGGCCCGAATTCCTCCGAATCGTAACTCTGCGGACGATTGTCTCCGAGCATAAAATACTCATCTGCTTTCAGACGGACATTTTCCTCCCCGGAAACGCGCATGCCTTCTGCAAGGTAGGGCTCGGTAAGAACAACCGGCTTTGGGTTGCCCGCGTTTTGAATCCGGACCGTGCCTGCCGAAAGGAATACCGTTTCCCCGGGCAATCCGATGATTCGTTTAATAAAAAACTGCTTTGGATTTTTTGGGTAGCGGAAGACAACGATGTCCCCGCGCTGCGGCTGGCGAAATCGGTACCCGATTTCATTAATCACGAGGTACTCGTGATCGTAAAAATTCGGCTCCATTGAAGCGCCTTTGACGTAAAACGGCTGCACGAGGAAATACCGCACCGGCAGAATAATCGCAAGGGAAAGTACAATAATCCGAATAAATTCCAATACAAAACCGGCCACCGTGGCCCGAAGACGGTTCAATTTCATAATGTATTCACAGCTTGACTCTACCAGATTTTACGCATGATGGGAAGGGGGGACTATGACACCATTGCACTTTATCCACAATATGAGAATTGCTTTATTTCTGCTATAGTAAAAGGGTCTTCATAACTTATTAAAATTAATACTCTTAAAAAAATTTAATTCATTAAGATTTCTATGAACACCAGCGCACTCAAACTATTGGGAATGCTCGGTTCGATTCTCGTGGGCGTCCCAACCGTCATGTATGTGGTAGCACAAACTGCCGGCCCTGCGCCGTCAGCGCCTCCACCGTCAGCACCACCGCCATCAGCTCCACCGCCAAGCGCCCCGTCAGGCGGAGAATCTGGCGGATCAATGCCGTCATACGGAGGAGGCACCTCAATGCCATCGTATTCACCTCCACCGTCAGCGCCGCCGCCAAGTTTTGGTAGCACACCAAGCGCCCCTGCGACTGCACCGAGCATGAGTGCCCCATCAGCGCCATCCTTTGGCTCTATGCCAAGCATGGGTCAAACCGCACCAACCGCTCCCACTGGAGCAAGCTTTGGCTCTATGCCAAGCATGGGTCAGACCGCACCAAC
>CAZNTM010000047.1:5792-6919 GCA_964576005.1 uncultured Gammaproteobacteria bacterium | reverse complement strand
ACCGACAGCGGCTTCTTCTCTGTTCGTCCTTTCATCGCAAAAATTTTCTTCGCAGCGCCTCGCACCCGCGGATCAACGCCAAGGCCATACGCAGTATCGGTGGGATACGCTACCACTCCCCCGCTCCGAAGCACGGCGAGAATATAGTTCCATTCAGATGCACTCAATGATCCTTTTGCCGCGCGAATCACGACCATATCATGGAAAACATTGAACTTTCTTTCAACCGGAGGTATTGTGCTCTTACGAGAGCGCCTTCTTAGAACGCTTCGTCGAGGAGTACACTCTGGACCTAATGAAACTATTCTCAAATTCTTAAGAATTTGAGAATAGTTTTTCTAGTGCTTAAACGAATTCTTTAACAACTCTCGGAGTACTGCTCGCTCATCCCACGGCACTTTCCTGTCGCCAGCAACGCAGATCGCCTGCTCGCTGCCTTTGCCCGTTGCGAGCACGAGGTCGCCGGGGTCAGCAAGCGACACTGCGAGACGTAACGCTTCACGCCGATCGAGAATACGGTAGAGCTGATCGCGATGAACCTTTGCTCTACCCTTTTGGATCGCTGCGTTGGCTCCCGCAGCAACCGCATCAATGATCTCCATGGGATTCTCGTCATAGGGATCTTCGTTGGTGACAATCACCACATCCGCATGCTCGGCAGCCATACGCCCGAGAATCGGCCGACGCGCTTTATCCCGTCCTCCGCCGCACGATCCAAGCACATGGATGAGCCTTCGATGCGGAATAAACGCAAGCAATTCGTAGAGCTTGCCAAGCGACACCGGCTCTGGGGCATAGTCCACCAACACTTTAAATGGCTGGCCCTCCTCGATGAACTCCACACGCCCGGGCATCTCGGTCACCCGTTCGAGTGCAGCCGCAGACTGCTCAATAGAAACGCCAAGCAACTTTGCCGCTGCAATCGCGCACAACGCATTGCTCACGTTAAACTCGCCGAGGAGTTTAAGATCCACTTCTGTCCCGTAGACCGAAAAATGGCTTCCCGCAGAAGAGAGTTCGACCATGTCCGCGATCATGGCGCGAGCCTGGTTACCGAGTTTCTCTGCTGCTGGTTTTCCGCCATCACGGCGCAGGCTCACCGCAATCCGATCATCCACGTCAAACGC
>CAZNTM010000047.1:4505-5692 GCA_964576005.1 uncultured Gammaproteobacteria bacterium | reverse complement strand
ATCTTAAAATTCATCGTCGAGGTCCACCCGACCGTATACCCTGCGTGCTCCAAAATCCGCCCAATCAAATTCACCGTCGTGGATTTGCCGTTCGTGCCGGTAACGCCGATGACGATGAGCCGACGAGACGGATACCGATACCAAACAGCAGCCAATACGGCAAAAATACGATGGGAAAAGAGAAGAATCCACGATGGCGTAAAACGGCGGAGCCAGTTCTTCATAGGGCTGGCGCCATTCTACGACGTTCCTTTAACGCCGTCCATGCAGTCGTCGAACGGCCCGCACAAACTGATCCCCGCGATCGAATTCGTGAGCAAACAGACCGAAGCTGGTGGCTGCAGGAGAAAGGAGAATGGTGTCGCCGCGTTGGGCAAGTTTGCGAGCAGCACGGAGGGCGGAGGGCATTGTGGTGAAGTTGGAGACGACTTTTGGTAGTCCCTCCACGCGCCTTCGCCTTGCTCGGGCTTGGTCGGGAACTAATGTTTTTAATATCTTCTCGCTCGCAGCACCTTTGAAGAGAATGAGCGCTTTGCAGTGTTGTTTGATGGCGTGGGCGAGCGCATCGTATTTTAAGCGCTTATCCCCTCCTCCCGCGATGAGGATGAGACCGTTTTCGGAAACCCTTCGACTTCGCTCGGCTCCGCTCAGGGAATAATCGTCATGTCCTGAGCTTGTCGAAGGACTACCTTTGAACGCTAAGGAGCGTAGCGCTGCGATGGTGGCTTCCGGTGTGGTTGCGGTCGTGTCGTTGATGTAACGAATGCCGCGGAACGTGCCGAGGTGCTCGAGGCGGCCGGGGACACCGCGGAATGAGCGCAAGGCGGCTCGGATGGTTGTTATTGGGACGCCGAGCGTGCGGACGGTGGCAGCAGCAGCGGCGGCGTTTTCAATTGGATAGGTAGCTCTTCGACTGCGCTTAGGGACCACTGTTTTTCTTGAAAACCAAACGACGCGGCCTTTGGCGCGTTTGGAAAACGACCGTGTTATTGGATTGTCGCGATTGAGCACGAGAATATCCCCGGGTTTTTGGTATTTGAAAATTTGCGCTTTAGCCTCGATGTACTCGCGCATCGAGGGGTAGCGGTTGAGATGATCGGGCATGATGTTTGTGATGACGGCCACGTGCGGGCTTTGTTTGATGCGCGCGAGACCTTCGAGGTTCCAACTGGAGAGCTCCAGTACGA
>CAZNTM010000047.1:1427-4405 GCA_964576005.1 uncultured Gammaproteobacteria bacterium | reverse complement strand
CCTTGGGCAAGCAGCCACTTCGTGACCCCAACCCCACCCCCGTGACGACCCAATCCCAGCACTAATACCTTCTTACCAAAAAAATTCATACGAATCCCCTCACATCCGCTCCTCCCGCTTCGGATACCAGCGCACGACCACTTTAAAGAGCTCGATGAACAGGAGATTGGAAATCGCGATGGAGAAAACAAACACCCATTCTCCAAACGAAAGCGCGGTCGTCCCAAGAATTTCCTGTAACAGCGGACTTTGTACGGCGAAAATCTGCAACGTCATTCCAAAAAACACCGCGACCAAGAGGAGCGGATTTGAAAATGGACTCACTTTCCAAAGCGGCTGCGAGAGAGAACGGCAGGCAAAGACGTAAAAGAGCGACGCAATACCAAGGACCGCAAACACCACCGTGCGCAGCACCGTCACATCCACCCCATGTTGGGAAAACCACACGTAAAAAAGAAGCAGCGCGGCGTTCGTGATGAGCGCCATGCCCGCGATGATGGTTTTGAGCTCACGGTTAAGCAATGGCTCGTCACGCCGACGCGGCGGCTCGCGCATTGCCCCGGGCTCTTCCTTCTCGACGGTGAGCGCCAAATACGGAAAGCCATCGGCAATCATGTTAATCCAGAGAATCTGAAGCGGCAGCAGCGGAACGGGAAGCCCCATGATCAGAGCGCTTCCAATTAAAATGAGTTCGGAAAAACTATCCACGAGCAGGAAGAGTAGCACTTTGCGAATGTTTGCGAGAATCACCCGTCCTTCCCGGATCGCTGCGGTAAACGTGGAAAAACTGTCATCGAGCAACACGAGATCCGCCACCTCTTTGGCCACATCAGATCCAGAACCCACCGCAACCCCAACATCGGCCATTTTCAGCGCCGGGGCGTCGTTGACCCCATCGCCGATCATCGCGACGACCTCCCCATTCGCATGCAGCGCCTCGACAATGCGGAGCTTTTGTAAAGGCTCCACGCGCGCAAAAATGCTCTCCCGTTTGAGAAACGCGCGCAGTTCAGCATCATCCATGGCCTGAAGAGCGGTTCCGTCAATCACGGCGCTTCCGGCCTTATTCATCCCAATGGAAAGCGCCACCCGCTCGGCAGTGAGGGCGTGATCGCCGGTGAGCATGAGCGTACGGACTCCGGCGCGTTGGGTCGTGACAACGGCTTCGGGAACTTCGCGCCGGATCGGATCGGCAAACGCAATAAAACCAACAAAGGTTAAATCGCGCACATGCTCCCATTGGAGTTGCCCGGTAAACTTCCGCTCTACAGAAGCTTCGGCAACGCCCAAGACCCGCAGATCTTCAGAAAGGAGGTGTTTGAGCAACCCTTCAAGTTCAAGCTGACGCTCAAGGGTGAGCGGCTCAATGCCGCGATGATGCTTGAGGGAAACGCAGCGCTTGAGTACGCGTTCCGGCGCTCCTTTGACAAAGAGCGTGCGCGTGCCTTTCGACGGCTGCCGGAGCACTGCCATAAGTTTTCGTTCGGTATCAAACGGCAGTTCATCAATGCGAGGAACCGCTTCAAACGCCGCTGCCTCGCTGCCGAGACGCTCCACCCCTTCCACAAGGGCTAATTCCACGGCGTCGCCATGCGGGGCAAGACGGGTCTTGCCCAACGCTTCAATCCAGCGCACGTGGCTTGCGAGTACGCCGGAAGCAAGAACGGACCGGACCCACTCCGGGGCGTCGGCGACACGCGCGTGATCCGCGGGCATCTGCCACACTTCTGCGAGCTGCGCGACGCTTGCGGTTGCCATACGCCCTTCCGTGAGTGTGCCGGTTTTGTCGGTTGCGACCACGGAAACCGCGCCCAACGCCTCTGTGGCGACCAAGCGACGAACGAACGCACCTCGCCCCAACAAGCGCTTCATCCCGAGCACAAGAATGACGGTGAGCCCGACGAGCAGCCCCTCCGGAATCGCGGCAATGCTCACTGCCACGGCAATGCGCGCCATCTCCACCCAACTGCGACCTTGGACCACCCCAAAGACAAAAAGAAGAAACGAAAGCTCAATGAATACAAGGGCTAACACGCGGGCGACCCGCCCGAGCTCATGTTGAAGTGGCGTGCGCTGCTCGCGCGTCGTGGCGGTAAGCTCCGCAATCCGTCCAAACTCCGATCGGGATCCCACCGCAGTGACGACCGCCGTCGCGGTGCCACGGGTGACGTGTGTGCCGGAAAAAACCATGTTGGAGCGCTCCGGGAGCGCCACATGGCGACGGAGCGTCCCGGCGGCTTTGTCCACCGGCAAGGACTCTCCGGTGAGCACCGATTCCGAGACCTGAAAGTTCCTCGCTTCGATAATGCGTGCGTCGGCAGCAACGACCTCTCCCGCATCAAGCAACAGAATGTCGCCAACGACCACTTGATCCGAAGGGACCACGCGCGCGCTCCCATGGCCGCGTTTACCGCCGCGTCTGCGGATGCGCGCGTTGACCACGGTAATCGCGGCAAGCTCCCGAAACGCTTCTTCCGCCTTCCACTCCTGCGTAAAACCAACAAAGACGTTAACCGCAATCACCGCAGCGATCACCACCGCATCAACCGGCTCTGCGAGCAGCAAAGAAAAAAGCGCCGCGATGATTAAAACGACGGTAAGGGGACTCGTGAACTGCCGGAGAAAAATCCCAAGCGCGCCAAAACGCGCAGTTGGTTGAAGAACATTCCTCCCCCACTGCTGCTGTGACCGACGCACCCCGGCAGGATCAAGCCCTTGACGATCTGACTTTAATGACAAAAACAACCCGGAAAGCGGAAGGGAATACACCGGCATTGCGCGAATGGTCTTTGATAAGGAATCACTGGGCATGGTACTGCTGGGCATAACTTGTCAATAGTGTAGCGAATTTTTGCTGTTGCTTCCACCGGAGCATTATACTAAAATAAGCCGACCAAGCCACAATGCGTCGCTAGCTCAATGGTAGAGCAAGAGCCTTTTAAGCTCGAGGTTCCGGGTTCGAGCCCCGGGCGACGCAC
>CAZNTM010000047.1:0-1327 GCA_964576005.1 uncultured Gammaproteobacteria bacterium | reverse complement strand
TCCCCCCACAGAACCTCGAAGCCGAGCAGTCGGTCTTGGGCGCGTTGCTCATTGACCGCGCGGCGTTTGATAAAATTGCGGACGCAATCACCGCGGAAGACTTCTACGATGAACGCCACCGCCGGATCTTTTCGGCGATGAGCGAACTGTACACCGCAAACGCCCCGATTGATATCTTGGCGCTCTGTAACCGCATCGAGGAGAAAAAAGAACTTGACAGCGTCGGCGGCCGCTCATACCTCCTCTACCTCTCCACCGTGGTCCCGACCGCCTCGCACGTTGTCCACTACGCAGAGATCGTCCAACGCAAGGCAACACTCCGGCGGCTCATCACCGCAGCCGGCGACATCGCCGAGCTCGGCTTCCGTGAAGAGGAGGCGGCGGATAAACTCCTCGATGAGGCAGAACAAAAACTCTTCCAAGTCTCGCGGAAATTCCTCAAGCGCACCTTTATTCCCATCCGCGAAGCACTCGAACAGGCCTGGGAACGCATCGAAGAGCTCCACGAACAGCGCGGGAAACTCCGCGGAATCCCAACCGGATACGCGGACCTCGATAACCTCCTTGCCGGACTGCAGAAATCCGACCTCGTTATCCTCGCCGCGCGCCCAAGTCTTGGAAAGACTTCCCTTGCCCTTGACATCGCGCGAAATACGGCGCTCCTCTACCAGACCCCGGTGGCAATTTTTAGCCTTGAAATGAGCAAAGAGCAGCTTGTTGACCGCGTCCTTGCCTCGGCTGCCGGCATTGATCTTTGGAAAATGAGAACCGGTCGGCTCTCGAGCCACCGCGAAGACGGATCGCTTTCCGACTTTGACCGCATTAACGAGGCGCTTGCCAAGCTTTCCAACGCCCCAATTTTCTTCGATGACACCGCGAGCGCCAACGTCATGGAGATCCGGACAAAATCGCGCCGGCTCCATGCCGAACACGCGCTGGGACTCATCATTATTGACTACCTCCAGCTTATGGAAGGCCGGAACTCCGATGAGGGGCGTGTACAGGAAATCGCCGAAATCACCCGATCGCTTAAAGGGCTTGCCCGCGAACTGAACGTACCGGTGTTGGCGCTCTCGCAACTCTCTCGCGCCACCGAAGCGCGCACCCCCGCAATCCCGAAACTCGCTGATCTCCGGGACTCCGGCACGATTGAGCAGGATGCGGACGTCGTGATGTTCATCTATCGCAAAGCAATGGATCGCGGCATTCGGGAGCTCTCGCCGCAGGATCGCCGGATTGCCGAAATTCACATTGCAAAACACCGCAACGGCCCCACGGGTGTCGTCCGGCTCTACTTTGACGAGGAGCGTGTCACTTTCAGAAACTT
>CAZNTM010000046.1:1877-6919 GCA_964576005.1 uncultured Gammaproteobacteria bacterium | reverse complement strand
TCCATCACAAGCGCGGCCGGTCCGTAAATCTTGCCAATGCGCGAGACATTTCACCTTCCCAACGTTATCGAGCACTCCGAAGTTATGCCCGTCTGTTTCGCAGGGCTTTACCACAAGCTCGCACTCGTCTTTGAGTTCCTCAATCGTCTTGGTCATCACGCGCTTGGCCACGGCGACGATTGGCTCGCTGTTCTTCTCTGTGAGCTCTGTGGTAAAGCGCGCCCAGAACTCTGCAAACTCTTCGCCGCGGCGCTCACGCACTGCAAATGGACACGAGCGGCTCATATAGTCATCGAGCCGGAGCCCTTGTTGCAACCCCGCTGCATTGATCGTTGCCACTTTCGCAGCAGTTTTGAGTTGTTCGAGACTTATTGAATCGGAAGGATGCGCGCCCTCTTTCCCACTGCCATACTCAAGGAGATACGCCAACGGAGTAAGGAGGGATTCTCCAAATTCTTCGTACCGGGGATCAAGGCGAAGCCGCAGCAACAGTACAGCGAGACTGCGTGCAGAAAGCTGCTTTGTCCGCACCGTGAGCTTCGTTACCGGCTCGCCTTCCTCCTCGTCCTCGCTGACGTCAAGCCCCACGTCCTCTGCGGCCATAGCCGAATCAGTGACCACTTCTACGCTCACCGCCCGGCGTTGCGATGACTGCTCCTGCCGGCTGCATGAGAGCGGTTCAAGCCGGAACACCCTTGTCTTATCCCAACGATCAAAAGACGCAAGGCTATCTCCGAGTGATTCCTCAACGAGGGATCGCGTCATCTCCGGATCGGTCTTTTGCTCAATGGGAGCGTTAAAATCAAGTTCGCGCCGAAGCAACGCTGAACGGTAACTCTCAAGCCCAAAGGATTGCAGTCGTTGTGGAGAAAGCCAATCAGCCCCTTTCATAAGCTCAAGGATCGCCTCGCGTTCAAGCACAAGGCTGGATGTCGTGCCGGAAAGCACGCTCTCGTCCTTCCCATGAAGCGCAAAACTCACAAGCCCGTTGCGCAGAATCTCTGCTTGGCTGGGGGCGTCGAGTTCTTTTGGAATTCCAATACGCGGCCCGGAAAAGATCGCCGGAATGTAGCCGATATCCTCGTCTCCTTCATCTTCCACGAGCCGGACTGCCCCTCCTTTTGCCTCAAACGTCGCCGCGAGTTGGCAAAGCGCGGAATCACCCATGCCCCCATCGCGCAGGATGCCTCCGAGAGGATCACGGAGCTTCGTACACTCCGGTGGAAGTGTCCCGCTTCGCGGACCGCCAAGCCCAACGGTAACAGAGGCCGCGTTCCCTTGCCCGAGATTCAAACCATCAACCATAATGGATTGCGGCAATGCAGGCAGCGCACTCGCTTTTGGCTCTGGACTCGCTTTAGCAACCGGAGATGGCGTCAGCGGACACTGCAAGCCAATGTTGACCGGTTTGCCGCCAACATCTCCTGTTTCTTTCGGACAGTCTTTCTCCAGCATGGCAATTTGCTTATTACCAATAACTGTGCTCGCTGCGTACACAGACCGCTCTGGCTCGCGCTCGTGAATGTCGGAGAATTCTTTCAGAAATGCGGAAAGGTATGGCAAAAAGCGTCTGTCCGCAAATGCATCCATGACGCGCTGCTGACCGTTTCCGGTTGTGCCGCATGAACTCGCCGCATAGGTCGCGCCGAGTCGCAATGCCTGAAGCGTTCCAGAGACATTGAATGCGATGAAGTGCGCAGCATCCTGTAATTGAGCCTTGTTGAGCGCGGCTTTTTCTCGACCCATGGATGGATTACTGGTGAAACGTTCAATAAATCTCTCAACTTCCGCCTTGCGGTCGCTTGACACGAGACCGCTAAGAAGGGGAAAGGAATCGAACGTGGTGATATCTTCGCTGAAAAGGAGAAGGTCTGGTTTTCCTGTTTGTGTCGTTCGATCATAATACCGTGTCTTCCCAACTCCATTCCCATCAAAGATCCGGAGTGTTCCACCACCTTCGAGGGTGAGTTTCGTGAGACGCAGCTGCTTGCGCTGGGTCGAAGATTCCCGCATCCGCTGTCGGATAAAATCGGCGAGGCGTTTTCGATCGCCGAGCGTTGTCAGCGGAATTGCAAAGAGGCGCTTAATATTCGCGCGACGAATATCAGACGTTGAGAGGTTTACCACTCCTTCAGAAAGTGTGATGACGTCACTGGAAATCCACGGATCTTCATCGATCCGCAGCGTCTTCGTTGCGCTAAGGCGGAACTCAACGCGCCGATGCCGGTATGCAGCCGCAGTGAGCAGTGGCTGCATAAGCTCTTGAACAAGGATCTCATAGGTTCGTCGGGAATTCACGGCGACAAGGAATTGCTGCGCGCGTTCCGCGACCATGGGAACGCTTAAGAGCGAGGTGTCAAACGCTTTCCGGAAGCTTGCGAAAAAATCCGATAATTGGCTGGAGCGCTTCACGGGGACATGGGGTGGAGCGCCAGCGCGCGTATTGACGAGGTACTTGAAGCGCTCTTCAATGAACTGAATGAAGAAATGGCTGATCGTATTTCCTTCTCCCCAGAGACCGCGAGAAAATGGCGGCGAAAGCACGCCAGCGTCGCTGACAAAGAAGAGGTGATGGAGAAGCTCATGCGCGATCGTCATGTCGAGGTCTGCCTGACTGTCATCAATTAAAATTACGGGACGCCCGAGTGTCACGGACGGTAACGTTTCATTTTCACTGAACAACAATGCGGGCGCAGACGCTACATAGCGCGCAAGGGTATCAACGCGTTCAGACGTTGGGAGAGGACGGAAGACTCCACCGCGTTGAAAAAAATCAAGCAATACCATCGCAATAAATCCGTCTCCGGTAAGGCGCTCAAGAGCGGCGCGCACCTGCGGACCGACTTGGACTACATTCACATCTTGTACAAAGCGAAGAACCGCAGTACGCGTTTCACCGCTCGGAGCCTCTGTGAATGTTCCATAGCGAAAAAGTGTCTGCTGGACTAAACGGGAATCTTGGGAAACACTTCCGCGCCCCTTGAGGTACCATTCGTCAAAATCAATCAGCGAGAACGGAGGCTTCTCTAAAAGGGTGTTCTTATTTGTCGGATTGTAATCGGAGACTTCAGGGACGCTCGACGTGGCAGCACGTACGTGCACATCACTCGCGCCAGCAAGCAGCGCAAGAATTACGAATAGCGCAAAGCCGTATCGCAGCATACTATCACTCCTCTGGTTTTTTTACCCTACACTGCAAACCGCCGGCACACGCATACGCATTCCCCTCTTCGTCATTGCAGCGCGCGCCTAAAGCCAATGGAAGCTGCCGGCAGAAACGCTTCTTCCCGTCCTGATCGAGCAAACACGCAAGACCAGCCCCACACCGACCAATAAGCGGCCCGCACTCTTGATCTGCTGTAATGAACTCTTTGCAGACCCTCTTTGTCCCATCGGCGCCAGCCGCCGAACAGCCAAAGCCGGACGTGCAGTCCTCATCCTGCTCGCACGCTCCGCCACTTCGCGCGCGACAGCTTCCTCCCTCGCAGAGCAACGCGCTCAAACAATCACTCTGCTGCTTGCACGCCCCGCGCGTATTCGAGCGACAGCGTTTTTCAGTGGAACCCATCACGACGGCGCACTCCAGCCGTTTGGTCGCATCGCACTTGGGGTCCCTTGTCCCGGCCCCACAAATCTCTCCCAAAGCGACAACCTTATTTTTACATTTTTTGAAATTGCTGTCACATACCAACGGATCAATACACCCGAGGGCGTCAGTCCCCGGCCCACATCCTTGGTTAAGATCTGCGCTCGCTATTTTACACTTCTTCTCATCTTTCGAGCATACCAAGTTCTTCCCCTCCATACACTTTGGAAACCCGCCGGCAGGATCGCACGGACCGTTGAGACCGGACTGATCCGGCGGCTTGCTGCAGCGTTTTGTCTCGATGTTCTGGGTGCTGCAAACCTGAACCGTGCGATCCTCGTATTTGAGACAGCCGAGACCTCGCCTTTGAACACAGACCCTCTGGGTCTCTTGTCGGCAAACCTGCTTTGTCTCGGTGGTTGTACGGCATCCCAACGGCTCTTGGCAGACGGTGTTTGGCAGAGCGCAGTCGCCACCGTCTCCGAGGAGTATTTTACAAAAACCCCGCTCGCCATCGCGTACACAGGTATAATCTTGAGGACAGGCCGAGGTGCCGCGCCCTACGGAGTAGCATAGTGCGCCGGCATCAACCCTGCGCTTGCAGGCCTTAAGGCTGCTTGGCGGCTGGGCAGTGCACACAAGGCCGGTTGCGCACGGGGGATCAAATTGCTGCAATTCGCAGAGTTCGTCTTCCGCAAATGGCCGTCTGCAGACATTGTGCTGGAAACCAGGAACCCATACGCATTTTGTCGGAGCTGTGCATGGCGTCTCGGTGCCGTTGATACACCACTCGGCTTCTCGAAGCGGCAGTTGCCGGCAGAGTTTCTTGTCGTCTTGCTGCAAACAGCGTAACCCCGCAGCACACGGTGGGGTGAACTGGGTTGCGCACTCGGCATCGCGGACGCCAAGCGCCTTGCAGCGCTTAATGGCGCCATTGGGCGGCTGGGCAGTGCACACGAACGGAGTACGGCAGTTTTGATCTGGAATGGTTGGGTTACACAAAGCGTCAAGCCCAGGCAAGGGTTGTTTGCAAATATTTCCTCTGCACTCAAGCCCAGGAATGCAGTCTGGGGTCTGCGCGCATGCTCCGTCAATGTTGCGTTTGCACTGACCATTTGTACACAGGAGCCGGAATGGGATATTCGAGTTGCACTGCGCCTTTGCCGGCTCCTGCCCGCACTGCGCATTCACCGTGGTCGCATACGGCACCCTGCACTTCTTGCTTGTTCCTTCTTGCCGACACTCCAGCCCAGCGCGGCAGTCAGTGGTTTGCGTGCAGGCTTGATCCCAAGAGCTTTTACAGAGATTGTTCGAGCACTCGGTGCCAGCAATGCACCATTGCGCGTTGCCTGTACAAGAGCCATTAAGAGAGATCCGGCACGTGTTGTCTTGGGCACAAGAGAACCGGTCTTGACACTTTGCCTCTGTTGCTGGGTTGGCGCTGCCACAGGAAGCG
>CAZNTM010000046.1:0-1777 GCA_964576005.1 uncultured Gammaproteobacteria bacterium | reverse complement strand
TGGGGTCAGCAAGGCAGCGGTCGGGATTAGCACAGTTGTCGTCTGTTGTGCACGAGGCACCGCGAGCAACTGGTGGAGGTTTGCATAGTCCATTGATGCATTGGAACCGGTCTTGACACTTTGCCTCTGTTGCTGGGTTGGCGCTGCCACAGGAAGCGCCAATCCCAACCTTGGCAATCCAGCAGAATCCTCCATCGCAGGTGAGTTTGTTTGCACCAGTTGGGATGGGGTTACACAGTGGTCTCTCGCCAATTGCAGTGCCGCACTGCTGCCCTCGTGCAGCATACGGGAGCTGGCATTTCTTCTTGTTACTGTCTGTGGGGTCAGCAAGGCAGCGGTCGGGATTAGCACAGTTGTCGTCTGTTGTGCACGAACTGCCGCGGGAGACCTTGGGAATCCCAATTTTAGTCTCTGCGCAGATACCGGCAACACATGAATCCCCTGTGGGACAGATCGTCTCGGTGGCATCCGAACAGTCATCTCCACGCTCAAGCACATATTTACATTTCTTATCATCAGCGGTGCAAGTGAGATTATTGTCGCACTGTCCGATACTTGCATCAGCGCAGGAATCACCGGCAGTGAGCATCTTCTTACAAATGCCTGCCACGCACCCGCTCTTGACCCACGGGCCGTCATTGATAAGCGGACCGTACGCGCAATCACCATTTACCAAACACCTCCCGCCCTCTCTAACCTTACAAGTACCAGCCTCGCTCTTTAAACACCCATCGCTAAAGCAAGAACCCCATGTTACTTTACTACTTGTAACGCAAACCAATGCTCTTCCTGTGTCGCAATTGTTGAGTATGGCGCCGCGAAATGGCGGCTCAATACTTGCGGACCCGCAGACTTCGTTTAATTGGGCAGGCGCCTTGCAAACCTGCCGAAAGTCAACAGCATTGACGCCCCCTCCAACAAATTGATTAGAGAGTCTGTTTGTATCGGTCTCAACCAATCCACACACGAGATTTGAATCACACCCAGACCCCCCCAGAACACACGATGCCCCAATGCCTGCAGCCAATGCTCCATTCATCCAAAACAAAATCCAAACCGCGCTTAGAAACAGCGCGAGAGGGAGGAAGAAGAGGAAATATCGTTGTCTGCCTATGGCGCAATGTATCATGCTTGCCTAATCTTTAAACCCAGACTACGTCGCGTCCGGGCAGGCCTTTGGAGTTGTCGTCGTGAGATAGCCGGTATTCGTCAAGCAGTGGGCACCGGCAGAGAGTCCAGAAATGCTCGTCTCGAGATTAAAGTTGATGCCATAGCTCTGGCAGACTTCTGTCGCATCATTATCGCAGGCGCTTCCACTGCCGCTTGCGGGAACCGAAGCTTCGGTATATGCACGGTAAAGGTAGTCCACGGCTGCGGGCTGCGGCCCTGCCGGAATGGGGTTAAGCAAAATCACATCGGAAGCAGCGGCAGTACACGTTTCCTCCACTCCTTTTTTCTCGCTCAAGCACCCGCCGTCCATCGCAGTCGTGAGCGGCGCGGCAAGTCCGGGAGGGAACTCGGTTTTCCCATTAAAGTAGAGCTCGAGCGTTTTGGAAATCTGCGTTACCTCGGAAAGCCGCTTGGCGTCGCGCGCCTTGGCCCGCGCCCGATTTAACGACACGACCCCCACGGTCGCGAGCAATCCAATGATCGCAATGACGACGAGGAGCTCAACTAAGGTGAACCCCCGTTGTCGAAACGTTTTCGTTGGCATAATCCACCTATTGGTTTAATTCGCTGCCGGGCAGCCGGCGGCGGTTGCCGGATCTCCGAACAG
>CAZNTM010000045.1:1221-7024 GCA_964576005.1 uncultured Gammaproteobacteria bacterium | reverse complement strand
GCTGGTTTCTCTTCAGAGTCTATGACATTAAAAAATAAGAAGGTGCTGGTGACAGGTGCAGACGGATTCATCGGTTCACACCTCGTTGAGCGTTTACTGAAGGAGGGTGCCACGGTGCGGGCATTTGTTTTTTATAATTCTTTTAATGCATGGGGCTGGCTTGACAGTCTGCCAAAGGAGGTGCTGCAAAACATTGATGTGGTCGCTGGAGATATCCGAGACCCATTTAGTGTTGGCAAGAGCATTGAGGGCATGGACGCTGTGTTTCACCTTGCAGCGCTTATTGGGGTACCGTATTCGTACACGGCTCCAGAGGCCTATGTTGCCACCAATGTCATGGGCACATTGAACGTGCTCGAAGGCGCACGGAGGGCCAATGTGACACGGGTGCTTGTCACCTCGACTTCCGAGGTCTATGGTACGGCGCAGTCGGTCCCTATTGATGAGCGTCATCCATTACAGGCCCAGTCGCCGTACTCGGCTTCAAAGATTGGGGCTGATAAAATTGCCGAGTCTTTTCAGCGCTCGTTTGGAACCCCCGTGGTCATCGCGCGCCCCTTTAACACCTTTGGACCCCGGCAGTCGGCACGGGCGGTCATTCCCACCATCGTGACCCAGATTCTTCACGGAGCGGCAGAGATCAAAATGGGGTCACTCGAACCAACGCGAGATTTTAACTATGTGGACGATATCTGTCGTGGACTGATCGCACTTGCAGCGTGTGATGAAGCGGTTGGGTTGGTCGTCAATATCGGATCCGGGCAGGAGGTGAGCATTGGAGCACTGACACAGCGCATTCTCGCATTGACGGGCTCGTCGGTCCGGGTGGCGATTGATGACATGCGTCTTCGCCCCAAGACCAGTGAAGTGGATCGGCTGTGTTGCAATGCGACACTGCTCAAGCGTTTAACCGGGTGGCAGCCGGAAACATCATTTGACGATGGACTCCGTAAGACGATTGCATGGTTTCGGGATGGTGAGAACATGCGCCGCTACAAGCCGACATTCTATAACCGGTAATGCCTCGATCGTTTTTCGGTATCTGGTCCTATGTCAAGCCGGGTTCTCATTCTTGCCGATAACGCAAAACGCGATCTTTTGGCGATGCGTTTACTCGAGCGGGCTTTTGCGCGTGAGGGAGTGGAAACCGCACTCTATACATTGCATACGATTGCGTTGGGATTTCGAAAATTTCGACCGCACGCGGTCATTACGTCGCGTGCGAATCTTGAATTCGCGCGTCGCGCTTCCTCGTGTTGTCGCGTGTATGTCGTGCCGAGCGAGGGTGCCTACATGACGGTTGAGACAATGCTGTCGGTATTTCTCGGGCGCAGTTACTTCAAGCTCGATTCAGTGGAGTGGGTGCGCCGCTGTTATCTCTGGAGCGACTACGTCCGCGACGCACTGCGAGAGACGGGGATGTTCCGGGCTGATCAGCTTTCGGTCGTCGGGAGCCCGCGTTTGGACGTCTATCGCCGGTACCAAAGACCCGAGCGACCACGCGGCAGATTGACGCTCGGCGTGGCATTTTCTGCAAAGTCGACGAGCGCATACTATGGGTCGCCACACTATGCCGAGGCGTACTTTAATTTTCATGCCGATGAGAGCTTCCCGGTGACGGCCAAGGGTAGGCACATTGAAGACATCTCCTGGCGCGATCACGCCATTCTTCGGCTCTCGATGCGCTACCTCAAACGATTTCTTGAAACAACAGACGGGACGATTGTCTTTCGGCCAAGCCCCTTTGAAGATGTGAGCGAATATCTGTTCTTAGAGCATCGCTACCCAGGGCGTGTTCGTGTGTTACGAGAGAATATCCCATTGAGTGACTTTCTCTCCGAGATTGATGTGTTGCTCACCTGTTGGTCCACCACTGGTTTGGAAGCCTTGATCGCCGGCGTGCCGGTTGTTTCCATTGCGGGCACCATGGATCAGGAACATCTGTTCCGTCACATTGACAAGCACGCAAGCGGCTTTGATACCTTTGTTCCTTTCTACCATCTGCCGCCCAGCGAGGACGCCTTATTTGATCTGTTGCAACAGGCTCGGCAGCAGACGCTTCCGGTTTCGCCAAAATCCTCCGCAGAGGTGAAACAGCTACTCCACCGGCTGTATAATTGGCCGTACGAACAATCGGCGGCCAGCCGGATCGCTGCCGATATTGCGCTTGATAGTAGAGACGCGGTTGATCTTTCGGCGCGTTCGTGGGCGCAAGCGTTTCCGTTGCCGTACCACCTGCCGGTTGCGATTGCCGGGCCAGTGTACTCACTGCACACCTTGCGAAAGTTTTTTTCTCGTGGGGCAGTGCGTTCTCTTCGACAGTTCTATGCAACAAGAGAATGGCGCATTGAGCGGCTGCTTGCTCGGATGGAGCAAGAGTCCGAGGAAGAGCCAGTGCAGATACTTGTTGGCAGTACCTATGGATATTAATCCATCACTATTCGTTCTCGTACGCTGTCCGGACTGCTTTGAGGGGGCGCTTCGTTTCGAGAGTGGCACGCTTCGCTGTGAGCGCTGCGGTGGGTATTTCCCAGTACACAATGGCGTCGCTTCACTGCTGTCAACGCGCTCGCGTACTGATCCCTTCAAAGAGGACATGCGGAGCTTCTGGGGGAAGGGATGGGATAAGCGCCGCCTCGAAGATACGAGCGTGACAACGCGCGAGCGCTACCGTAAAGAGCTTGAGGGCATGCGCGAGTTCGTCGAGCGCGAAAACGGGGAACAGGTGCGGGAGATGGGGTCCATTGAGCTTGCCGGAAAACGAGTGCTCGAGGTTGGGTGCGGCGCCGGCAGCAGCAGTGTCATGTTTGCCTTGAGGGGGGCGAGCGTTGTTGCGGTGGATCTCACCGAGGACGCCCTTTTCACCACCCGTCAAAAGTTTCAACTCCTTGAACTCCCCGGAGAGGTTTTACAGGCTGATGCAGAGGAACTTCCATTTGGCGACGCGACGTTTGATGTCGTATTTTCAAGCGGGGTGCTTCATCATACTCCAAACACCGACCAAGCGATTCACGAAATTGATCGCGTGCTCAAGCCCGGCGGACATGCAGTGGTCATGCTCTACGCCAAAGGATCATTTCAGTACCTGGTCCATCTTTTCCTTGTTCGAGGACTCCTGCTGGGAGGATTCTTCCATTACGGTCGGTCACGGTGGCTCGGGAGTGTGACGGAAGCGAACTGGCACACAAAGGATCGAGAACGCAATCCGCTCACAAAAGTCTACTCGGTTCGCGCGATGAAAAGACTATTTCATTCTTTTGAGATTATCAGTCTTCGCAAGCATGGATTTAACTGGGCAGATATTCTTCCGGGCATGTATCGTTTTTTGAAACGGAAGCAGGTATGGCTTGGGGATTCGATGACGATGCTGCCGAGCCATCGGGAGGTCCGTATTGGACGCTGGGCCGGATTTAGTTTAGTGATCCATGCGAGAAAACCCGGTGCGTCTTCGTAGGTGTATGGGGAAGCGGAGATTTGCGATTGTCACTGGCTCGCGGGCGGAGTATGGGCTCCTCCGGTGGATCATGAAAGCAATCATGGAAGATCCGGGCCTTGTGCTGCAGCTGTTGGTGACGGGCAGCCACTTGAGTCCACGGTTTGGCATGACGGTGCGCGAGATTGAGCAGGATGGCATTCCTATCACTGAACGTATTGCTATTTTAAACGAGCGTGACACTCCAGAAGCCATTACGGAAGCGATGAGCGCTGCCCTTGTTGGTTTCGGGCGCGCGTATGCACGTCAAAAACCGGATTGTCTTGTCGTTCTCGGCGATCGTTTTGAAGTCTTTGCTGCTGTATCGGCTGCAGTCCCGTTTTGTATTCCCGTTGCCCATCTTATGGGCGGGGAACTCACCGAAGGTGCCATGGACGAATCATTCCGTCATGCCATGACCAAAATGAGCCATTTGCATTTCGTTTCCACGGAAACCTACCGCCAACGGGTGATCCAGATGGGGGAGGATCCGGAGCGGGTGTTCTCTGTCGGGGCTCTCGGCCTCGACGGCATTCATCGATTAACTCTCCTTGACCGTCAGGCCCTTGCGATGGAGCTTCAGGTTCCAGAAAAAAAATCTTGGGGGGTGATGACGTACCATCCCGTCACTCTTGATGCGGAACATTCCGACGCTGAACTTTCTGCCATCCTTGAAGCACTGAAGGATTTCCCGGATGTCTTTTGGATCCTCGGTCTCCCCAACGCTGATCAAGGGAATCGGCGGATTGGTGAACAGCTTCAGGTCTTCGTTCAGGTAAACCCCGAGGTCGGGTGCGTCAAAGATTCTCTTGGACAGACGCGCTACCTTTCGTTGTTGAAGTATGCTGTCGTCATGGTGGGGAATTCTTCAAGCGGAATCGTCGAAGCTCCGTCGTTCGCGTTAGCAGTCGTCAATGTCGGTCTCCGGCAGCGCGGACGAATCCGCGCTCGAAACGTCATTGATGTTTCGTCTCGCGATCCAATGGTGATTGCTGGCGCGATTCGTCAGGCGCTTCACCCATCCTTCCGGGAGACGCTTGTTGGTTTGGTGAATCCCTTCGGCGATGGCGCTGCGAGCACAAAAATTCTCAAAATTCTCGCATCGCATCCGCTCGGCCGTGAGTTGCAGCAGAAGCGTTTTTATGATATGGTTGAGGTTCATCATCAGTAGAATGTATGGATTCCGTCCGTCTCCGGAAGATGTGCGTTGCGCCGACACTCCGCCTCAAAGAGGCCATTCGGCAGCTCAACGAGAACGCCAAGAGAATCCTTCTCGTGGTGGACGCTCGTGATGTCCTGATTGGAACGGTGACAGACGGGGACATTCGGAGGGGGCTCCTCCATCCATCCGGATTTGACGGAGCAATCGAAACGGTGATGACGCGCGCGTATACCGCGCTTGCTCGGAGCGAGCCAGACTTGGTCGGGCGCGCGCGCGTACTCATGCTCGAGCATGGTCTCATCCATATTCCGATCCTTGACGAGGCATCGCGGGTTTGCGATCTCATCCTCTGGGAGGATGTGCTTGGCGCTGGTCAACCCGTTGTCGAGGCAATGCCTCAAAAAAACACGGTGGTCATCATGGCAGGCGGGAAAGGGACGCGACTTGATCCATTTACCCAGGTGCTGCCGAAACCCTTGGTGCCGATCGCGGGCAAGCCGGCGGTTGAGCTTATTATGGAGCGCTTTGCAGCCCACGGGTTTCGTCGCTTCGTCTACACGTTGAACTATAAAAAAGAGTACCTGAAGTTATTTTTAAAAGAGCGGGATTTCCCGTATGATATTTCGTGGGTAGAGGAAGAGGAATATCTTGGGACTGCAGGAAGTTTGAGTCTCTTGAAAGGCAAAGTGGACGGTTCGCTCTTCGTTGTGAATTGCGACACGTTGCTCGATCTCAACTTCGCAGAAGTTCTCGAGTGGCACCAGAATCAGCAGGCGCCGTTGACCATCATCGGTGCCCATAACGAGGTCCACGTTCCCTTTGGTGTGCTCACGCTCAATCAGGGCAGTTTGGAGCAGATCCATGAGAAGCCAGTGCATGATGTCATGGTGAATACCGGAATGTACGTGATGGAGCCGAGTGTGCTCTCGGATATTCCCGAAGCCACAAAACTTGACATGAATGAGCTCATTAATACACTCACGAAACGCGGTCGTGTGTCGGTCTACCCCGTCTATGGGCGAGATTGGGTAGATATTGGAGGATGGGACAGCTACCGTAATGCGACGCAGCAACTTGAACCATATGCTCAATAATAAACGCATCTTGGCGTTCATCCCGGCTAGAGCAGGCAGTAAAGGCCTTCCGCGCAAAAATATTCTTCCCCTTGC
>CAZNTM010000045.1:0-1121 GCA_964576005.1 uncultured Gammaproteobacteria bacterium | reverse complement strand
GCCTATTTCCCGTATGGAGTTCTGTATCTGGTGAAGGTCTCAGCACTGGAGCGTGAACGAACGTTCTACCCTCAAAAACTCATGCCTTTTTTCATTGAGCGCTGGCAGAATTATGAGATTGACGACATGATTGATTTCGATATCGTTGAGCTTCTCATGAAGAAGTACGCACCGTTCGGGTCAATGCGATAACCACTCAAGCACACTATGGGCGACCTTTCATGGCGATTCGATGAGCGCGAATACGGCTACGTCAAAGAAGTGCTCGACTCCGGTTTTGCGAGCAGCACCTCTGGGAATATGAATACTCGGCTTGAGCGTGCGTTTGCGGAGCGCTTTGGTATGCCGTTTGCAATGACCGCAAGTTCTGCAACCGCCGCAATCCATGTCGGCCTCGCTGCGTTGGGTGTTGGTTACGGCGATGAGGTGATTTTGCCGGCCTTGACCGTTATCTCGTGCATGAACGCGGTTCTCTGCTGCAACGCCATTCCTGTGTTTGCTGATGTTGATCCAAATACATTCTTGCTTGATCCTGCCGACGTCCGAGCGAAGATCACCCCGCGGACAAAAGCAATCATGCCCGTCCACCTCTATGGCCAAGTCTGCAACATGACCGAGATCATGACCATTGCCAAAGAGCATAATCTCAACGTCGTTGAGGACTGTGCCGAGTGTTACCTTGGCACGCATCAGGGGAGAATCGGGGGAACGATCGGTGACGTGGGATGTTGGAGCTTTGAGAATTCCAAGCATCTCACCACCGGGGACGGCGGCATCATGGCATGCCGCGATGAAGCAGTTGGTGATATCATTCGGAAACTCTTAACCGGCGGGTATCGGAACGCAACGGCAGTGAGCGGTAAGATCCGCGTGAGTAAAGACTTGTTCCAAGACCCATCGTACAAACGGCATGATCGGTTCGCGTACATGTATCGGCTCCCAGAGGTGGCTGCAGCGTTGGGGTTGGCACAGTTGGAGAAGCTGGAGATGTTTGTTGCCAAACGGGAGCAGACGGCGCGGATGTATCTCGATGTGATGAAAGGACATGAGTGGTTGGCGCCGCAATACGTCCCTCCGGGAGATCGCAATTCGTATTATACTTTTGTGTTTCGTTTTCTTCG
>CAZNTM010000044.1:0-7122 GCA_964576005.1 uncultured Gammaproteobacteria bacterium | reverse complement strand
AGCCTCTGTGGGGTGGGGCCGGCGCAGACGTTGACCGTTGCCGCCACGCCTTCCGGGACGACGAGTACCGGTTCAGTCCCGACGACCTCTCAAGGGACTACCACGACGGTCAGTAGCAGCGAGATTGATATTACGAAAATCCCGACGAACGTGACGGCTCCGACAACGATTGAAGTTGCGTTTCCCCAGCCAAAGCTCATTATCCCGGACATCTCCATTCCTATTCCGGGCTTGACGAAGTTCGAGCCGCCGCGATCCGGACCATGTCCGGCCGGGATTGCGGCGTTGGGATTTTCCGGCTGTCGCACCTTCCCGTGGCTCGGACAGTACCTTGAGGCGATCTATAAAGTTGGAGTGGCGCTTGCGGCATTCCTCGCGGTCGTGATGATCTTCTGGGGCGGGTTTCTCTTTATCACCGCTTCCGGCATTGCCTCGCAGGGAGAGAAAGGCAAAGAGGCGATCCAGCACGCCTTCCTTGGCCTGCTGCTCGCGTTTGGGTCGTACATCTTGCTTTCAACCATCAATCCATCACTCGTGACCTTTGAGAGCTTGCGGGTGCCGGAGGTGAAGCCCGGACGTCGGAGTGTTGGCATTGTTGGATTGCCCGGGGCAAAGCCGCGGCCGCCCGGCTATACGGATAAAGGAGAGGTGAGAGCAACAGTTGATGACCCGCTGCAGGCTCCTGCAGGCACCCCGATCACCGGGGCAGGGAGTACCACAACGACAACGGGGACGACTACTGGTACAACGAGCGGGACGACTACCACGACAACGATCCCGCCGCCATCAGGCACCACGCAGCAGACGCAGCCGACAACATCAACCCCGTGTCCGCATGCGCTGCCGGGGCAAACTGCAGCCAACTTTACCCCAGAGCAGCTTGCGCGTTGTCCGCAACTTCCGGGCGCTGCCGGAGCCTACCGCGGGGTCAAACCTGCGGCAAGTCAGCCCGGCGGACGGATTACGGATCGCGCGTCAGCGAAAACGGTGGAGACCGTCAGCCGGATTGCCGATCGAATCAATCGCGATCCCGGAGCGCAGAGTGCAATCGGGGAGTGGTGGATCACCGAAGGCTGGCCGCCAACCGTCCAGCACGAGTCTGGCTGCCATTTTACCGGCTGCGCCATTGATATCGCGCTTCTTGGCAACGTGACGCCAGAGCGCATTGCGGCGATGGAACGCGTTCTTTCCGAGTTTCGAAATGGAAAGGACCTTTGTTATGTGCTCAATGAGTACGAGACCTCGACGACCTACAGAACCGGCGGGCATTTTCACCTTCGCGTATGTTGATGGCAGCAAGTTCAGCCTCCCCGGTTGAGGAAATCAAAGCCCGAATTGATCTTGTGGATTTTATCCGGGAGTACGTGCCGTTAAAGCGGATGGGCGGCAACTGGAAGGGACTGTGCCCGTTTCACACCGAGAAGACGCCCTCGTTCATGGTCAGTTCCGAAAAGGGCATCTGGAAATGCTTTGGCTGCAATGCCGGCGGGGATCTTTTTGCGTTTCTCATGAAGCGCGAGGGCTTGGAGTTCCCGGAGGCGCTCCGGCTTTTGGCGTCGCGCTCGGGCGTCGTGTTACGATCACAAGATCCAAAAATCGCCAATCAACGATCGCGGTTGCTTGACCTCATAAAAGCCGCGGCAGATTTTTTTCACCGCGAGCTCCTCGAGAGCCCTGCAGCAGAGACGGCGCGGCAGTATCTTGGCGCCACCCGTCGTTTGAGTGATGAGACAATCCAGACGTTTCTGCTGGGGTTTGCCCCTGCCTCGTGGGATGGATTGGGTCGCGCCATTTTGGATCGGGGGTTTTCCGAAAGCGAGCTGCTTTTGAGCGGTCTGGTCGTGCCGTCGCAGCGATCAAGTTCGCGACCGGAGGCACTGCCATTCTACGATCGTTTCCGCGGCCGCGTTATGTTTCCGATTACGAATCCCCACGGGAGCATTGTTGGTTTTGGGGCGCGTTCGATAAGCGAGAGCGCCGAGGAGCCGAAGTATCTCAATACCCCCCAGACCGTGCTCTATGATAAAGGTCGGCTGCTCTTTGGGCTCTCGTACGCAAAGCGGAGCATTCAGGAACAGAAGAAGGCGATCATCCTCGAAGGGTACATGGACGTGCTCTCGAGTTGGCAATCTGGGGTGACGAATGTCGTAGCGCCGTGCGGAACGGCGCTTACCGATGAGCAGTCCCGGTTGCTCCTTCGCTATTGCCAGGACTTTCTGCTATGCTTCGATTCGGACAACGCAGGAGTCGCTGCTGCCGAGCGCGCCGCAGATGTTGCGTGGGAACTCGGCGGCCGGGTATTTTCCCTTTCCCCATTGCCGCACGGAGTAAAGGACGTGGATGAACTTGTCCGCAAGGACGCCGGCGCGTGGAAGACGCACGCGGCAACGCCGGTGTTATTTTTCACGCAATACGAGCAGCAGTGCGCCGGAAGCGTCCGATCAGGAGATTTCCACGAAAAGCAGGTCGCGCTTGATCGGCTTTTAGAGCGGCTGCGGCACGCCCCCTCAAGCGTTGAGCGCGATTACTGGATTTCCTACCTTGCCCAGCGTTGGGGGGTTCGGGAAAGCGCGCTTCGCGAACGGTTTGGCAAGGGAGTTTCCGCGCGCTTCGTGCCTCAAGCAGCGGTCGCGGCATCGGTTGGGGCGGCGGCGGGGGCCGTTGATCCGCGCCGGCGCGTCGGTGAGCGCATTCTGGCGCTTTTGTTTACCCACCGCGCGGCTGTCAGCACACGTTTTACAGAGGGCCTGCGCCTCCCTTGGTTGCTCCCGGAGCACCAAGAAGTTTATCGCAAACTCGAAGGCAGCGGCGAGACCGCGGCAACGGATGAGGCCTTCAGCTCCTATGTATTACTCGGGGAAGCGCTCTATGCCGGGCTTGATGCTGTCAGTGTGATAAAAGAGGCATCGGAGCTCGTGTTGCGCGCAAAGGAATTAGCGCTGCGTGAGCAACTCGAAGCGGTGGCGCAGGCGATGCGCGAGCACGAGCAGGGGACCGGGACATCTGAAGCCGGAAAACTCTTTGAGGATTTCCGTATCATCACGGAACAATTGGCGCAGTTGTAGATGCGTTTATGTCAAAGAAACGAGCAAAAAAACATCCGGTGCAGCGGAAAAGCGAGAAGACAGGCGCAAGACGCGTCCGCCCGATACCGAAAAAGCATCAGAAGCAACCGCAGAGCGTGTTCCCACCCGCTCCCGAGCGACTTCGGCAACTGCTGGAGAAAGGGAAGTCGCGCGGTTTTGTCACCGAGCTGGAGCTTGTCGGCGTTTTCCCGGAGGCGGAGGAATACCTTGCGCACTACGAGGAGTTCCTCGACGCACTTGAAGCTGCCGGGGTGCGCATCGAAGAACTCCGCGGCGGTTTCTTGGGAGCGATGAAATCCGCGCCAGAGAAAGAAAAGGAGAAGGCCCAGATTGACCTTTCCGAAATTTCCGCAGACTCCATCCAGATGTATTTGCGGGAGATCGGGAAGGTGCCGTTGCTCACGCCGGAAGAAGAGGTGGCGCTGTCAAAACGAAAGGAGGTTGGAGACAAAGAGGCAGAGCGTAAACTCATCGAGGCAAATCTTCGGCTTGTCGTTTCGATCGCAAAGCGTTTTGTCGGCAAGTCACTCACCCTCCTTGATCTCATTCAAGAGGGCAACATCGGTCTGTTTCGCGCGGTGGAAAAGTTTGAGTACCGCAAGGGCTACAAATTTTCAACCTACGCGACGTGGTGGATTCGGCAGGCGATTACGAGAGCGCTCGCTGATCAGAGCCGGACGATCCGCATCCCCGTGCACATGGTGGAGACGATCAATAAGTTTCAGCAGATTGAGCGCCAGCTTATCCAAGACTTGGGTCGGGAGCCGCTGCCAGAGGAGATTGCCGCAGAAATGGGCGAGTCTTTGGAGAAGATCCACTACATCATGAAGATCTCTCAAGATACGGTGAGCCTTGAGACGAGCGTCGGAGAGGATGAGGAAGACTCCACGCTTGAAGATTTTATCGAGGACGTGAAAAACATCACGCCGGATCGCGCCGCAGCGCTCCAGTTGCTTAAAGACTACGTCGCGGACGCCATCAAAGGGCTCACCCCGCGCGAGCAGAAAATTCTTGAGATGCGCTTTGGGCTCATTGATGGCGTGACGCACACGCTCGAAGAAGTCGGGCAGGAATTTGGGGTGACCCGCGAGCGAATCCGGCAGATTGAAGCAAAGGCCCTTGAGAAAGTGGAAAAATACGAAGGCATAGAGAAACTGCGGGACTATTGAGTTTCTCGTAGGAACGTCCTTGGTTTGACAACCCCAAGGACGTCCCGTACGCTGTCCTTAATTCTTTATTCTTGATTCATGATTCTTTCCGTTATGCTCAACCCCCGATCGTTTGCAAACGCGCTCGCGTTGACCACCGGCCTCGTCTACCTCGCGTTTTATCTCTTTGGTTCCCTGGGGTCGGTGGCTGCCGACGCGGTCGTGTTCGTCTACAACGCCCAGTTCGGTGGGGCAAATATCGCCCGGCTCATCCCAACCGCGATGTCGTTCTGGTTTTTTCTCGGCAATATCGTTGCCGCCATGGGCGCCTCGTGGCTGTTCGCCTACGTCTGGGCGTGGCTGTACAATAACTTTGTAAAGTAACAATGTTTACGCGAACTGTCATCGTGAGGTCTACGCCGGGAGTCGCTGCGATACCAGGGAAGTTTTTTAAAAATTATTAATTCCGGAGTAGCTCAATGGTAGAGCATTCGGCTGTCAATCATGGCAGCCTCACAGGGAAACCTGTGGGTGACCTCCTCGGGATAACGGTGAACGCTTCGCTTTAGAAATAAGAAGCATGCCAACATCGTGGGAACCCACTGAAATTTTGCACAGCAAAACTTCGGTGGGGCACCGTAGAGATCAGATACCGAGGCGCCTACATCCGTTGGGACATGGTGAAGATATGATCCTCGCTTGCACGAAAGTGTGGGGTTTAGAGTAACCGAAGGGTTGTGGGTTCGAATCCCACCTCCGGAGCCAAGCAATAGCAGCTACCTTCTGGTAGCTGCTATTGCTTTGTTCAACGTGGTGGGATTCGAACGGGCAGAAGCGAGGCGGAGCTCGCGGCGACAGACGAGCGATCGCCGAGGTGCCTGTGGCACGTCGGCGCTGCCCAGGACAAGGAGCGAAGCGACGCGGAAATCCCACCTCCGGAGCCAAAAGAAAACGAGCACCCACGCGGTGATTGTTTTCTTTTTATCAGCCCTCGCTTAAAAAATCGGTCCACTGGCCCTTAAAATAAATGAGAAAAGGCGCTAAAATGGAATGGAAAGCGACAATGAAGTCATTGTCCGGCGCTTCGTATGGAACACGCGGATCAACCCCTTGCCCCGACGGTCGTCACGAACTTGTATGCGGTGACAGGGATCACCGTGCTCGCGGGCATCGAGGATTATACGGAGGGGATCTATCATGGGGATCCTTCCGTTGATTTTGCAAGAGCAAAACGCAATCAGCATGAGTATCTTCTGGATGAGGTGAAAGCGAAGCAGGGCTTTCGGCTTCTTGAGGTCGGCTGCGGTCTCGGGACGCTTTTGGAAGCAGCGCGAGAACGCGGGGCGCGTGCGGTTGGCATTACCATATCACCGCAGCAACACAAAACGTGTCGTGAGAAGGGCCTTGATGTGTATTCGGCGAATTATCGGCATTTGCCAGCAGCGTGGCGCGGGCAGTTTGACGGCATTATCGCCAATGGTTCTCTTGAACATTTCTGTCAACCAGAGGATGCGCTTGTTGGTAAGCAAGAGGCGATCTATACCGAGATGTTTCGTATTTTTGCGAATTTACTGGATCCACACTCGCCGTACCAGACGCTCGTAACCACTGCGATCCATTTTCGTGGATCGCCTATCGCTGCGCGAAAGTTCCTCACACACCCATTGCGTCAACTCTTCGATCACGAAGGAATGTATGCGTCCATTTTGCACCGCGGCTATGGCGGCTATTATCCCGCGCCAGGACAACTTCAACGATGCGCCGTGGGTTCTTTCCGGTTGCTGAAAGAACGTGACGGCACAGAGGATTACCGCATCACATCCGAGTACTGGTGTACACGCTACCGGCAATCACTCATAGGCAATCAGCGGTTCCAACTGGAACTCATACGACATTTTTTGAAACATCCGCTGCACACCACATGGGTGGTGTTGAGTTTTATCGGACTCAAGGCATGGGCATGGCAGTTTCGCGGATTGTGCTCGCCGGCACGACTGTGTCGGCACACCTGGCAGCGCGTGTCACGTTCGCTTTGACCGTGACGAAAATCTGGACGGGCACCGTGTCAAATCATTTAAGAACCTAAATGCGGGCTCCTCCCCGACGATGGGAACAAGCCGGAGAAGGAGCGGAGGTCCTACGAACACTTTCGCACGTGCAACGCCTGTCTGCTCAAGCTCGTGCGAACGGTCGCTGCCTTTCTGGAAGCCCTCGACGGGCATGACTTTGGTACGATGTTCAACCATCTCGATCGTTTACGTCAGCAGGAGCAGCTCAACGTGAGCTTCTCCAGCGTTCCGCATGTCGTGTGCCGCGATGAGCGACAGGCAGAGCTCGTCACCACCTTCTTGAAGCGCGTCGGCTCCCGGGCTGCACCGCATGCAGCGCGTTTCCTCTCCGAACGCTTCGGCGATTTCTCCCGACCGCCGACGGACGAGGAACTCGAGATCGCGTTCTCCGAATGCGAGGTGCTCGCGGATCCGAACCGAACGAACTAGACGGCGGCTCCCACTGCGGTCTCGTTCATGCCACCCCCAAAGGGGTGGTCTTTGTTTTCAGGTGTACGTTCTGGCTTTTCTCTGCTAGACTTCTCGCGTTATGCATATCCCACATGCCACACGAGCAACCCCGGGTTTCTATGGGCTCGGTATTGCGCCGAAGTTGTTGGAGACTCTCGATCGCTTGCGGTTTACGATTCCAACTCCCATTCAACAGAAGTCTATCCCCGTTGCCATTGAGGGGAAGGATCTCATTGGGATTGCGCAGACTGGTACTGGAAAGACGCTCGCTTTTGGCATTCCGATGATCCAGCGGTTGGCGCAGCTTAGGGGCAGGGGACTCATTCTTTTGCCCACGCGTGAGTTGGCGCTTCAAGTGGATGAAGCCTT
>CAZNTM010000043.1:0-7302 GCA_964576005.1 uncultured Gammaproteobacteria bacterium | reverse complement strand
GGGCTGTGGGTAGTTTGGTTTCTGCGCGATGTGGTGGCGATTTTGTTTGTGTCGCTGGTGCTGGCTGCGGCCTTGGAGCCCTCGGTGGATTGGCTCACCCGAAAGCGTATCCCGAGGATCGCGGGGGTGCTGATCATTTATATCATCTTAGTTGCGATTCTTTCTGGTTTGGTCGCGCTGTTAGTTCCGCCGATTACGCAGGAATTGCGCGATCTCTCGGCGAACGTGCCGATCGCGTTTGAGCGGATTTCTTCTGGGCTCACGAGTTTTCAGACGTTTTCAGCGCAACTCGGGATTCAAGAGGAAGTGACAAAGTGGGTGAGCAATGCGGAAGTCTCCATCGCACAGGGGGTCGGCCGCGCTGCTGGTGCCGTGACTGGATTCTTCGGCGGGCTCGTGAGCCTCTTTGCCGTACTCATCATCACCCTCTACCTTATTGTCGAAGAAAAGGCGGTGCGGAAGGTCGTCACGAGCATTGCCCCTTCAAGTCAGCAAGAGCACCTCTCCGAACTCATTGTAAAGATCGAGCGCAAGATCGGGTTGTGGCTCCGGGGACAGCTCGTCTTGGGGCTCGTCATCTTTGTCTTTTCGTTTTTTGGACTCACTATTCTCCGTGTGCCCTCGGCTTTGGTGCTCGCGCTGTTCGCGGGCTTCATGGAGTTTGTGCCAGTACTCGGGCCGATCATTAGCGCGATCCCGGCGGTCGTGCTTGCGTTTGGGATCTCGCCGCTTAAGGGATTGCTCGTGTTGGGACTTTATATCATCATCCAGCAGATCGAAAATCACATTATCGTACCGCAAGTCATGCGCCGGGCGCTCGGGATGAACCCCATTGTCTCGCTCATTGCCTTACTTATTGGCGCAAAGATCGCCGGTATCATTGGCGTGCTTCTCGCTGTTCCGGTGGCAACTGCGGTCATTGTGGTGGCGGAGGACTTTTTTGCTCACCGGCAGCTAGCTGCGAGCTAGCGCAATGCTAATATACGAATTCCATACAAATTATACCAATAATACTAATCGTATCGGCGCCGTCATTCGTATTATTAGTATCATTCGCATGCATTAGTATATTGGTATCGCGTTATGGTTTCCATGGAAAAACTCGTCTCGCTCTGTAAGCGCCGAGGATTTGTTTTCCCCGGCTCTGATATTTATGGCGGGCTTGCGAATTCCTGGGACTACGGGCCGTTAGGTGTTGAGCTTAAGAACAACATCAAGAAACTTTGGTGGGACATGTTCGTGAAGCAGCGTGAGGATGTCGTCGGCCTTGACGCGGCGATTATCATGAGCACAAAAGTGTGGGAATCCAGCGGACACATCGCGCACTTTAACGATCCATTGACCGAGTGTAAAAAGTGCCACCAGCGATATCGGGAGGATGACCTCGAAGGGGTGTGTCCGAACTGCGGGGGGAAGCGGTTTGCCCCAACGCGGCAGTTTAACACAATGTTTCAGACGTCTTGGGGTCCGACTGAAGATGCGAGTGCCGCCGTGTACCTCCGGCCAGAAACCGCGCAGGCAATGTTCGTGAATTTTAGGAACATCCTTGACAGCACGCGCATGGCGCTCCCATTTGGAATCGCGCAAATTGGCCGGGCATTTCGAAACGAGATTACCCCCGGAAATTTCATCTTTCGAACCCGGGAGTTCGAGCAAATGGAAATTGAGTATTTTGTGCAGGAGAAGCAATGGAAGAAAGCATTCGAGCATTGGCGTCGGCAGATGCATGCATGGTTTGCGGCAACGGGTATTGACGAGACAGCGGTGCACGAGCACGAGATTCCAGAAGCCGAACGCGCGCACTACTCCAAGCGCACCATTGATTTTGAGTTCGACTATCCGTTTGGGACAAAGGAACTCTACGGCTTGGCATACCGTACCGACTTTGATCTCAAGAACCATTTTAAAGCGCCGCCGTACAAAGATCCGGACAGCGGAGATGCTTTCTACCCGCACGTCGTTGAGCCCACGTGGGGCGTGGATCGCACCGTGCTTGCCGTCTTGCTTTCGGCCTATACAGAGGAAGGGGAGCGGAGCGTGTTAAAGTTGAAACCCTCCCTTGCCCCGTATACGGCCGCGGTGTTTCCGCTTTTGCGAAACAAACCGAAACTCGTTGAGTACGCTCGGGGCATTTACGATGATTTGAGAAAACGGTTCGCTGTTGTTTGGGACGATCGGGGCAACATCGGCAAGCGCTACTGGGCGCAAGATGAAATCGGCACCCCGTGGTGCATCACCGCGGATTTTGACAGCCTTACAAAGAAGGATGTAACCGTGCGCGATCGCGATTCGACAAAACAGGAGCGCATCGCGATTGATATGCTCCCTGATTGGTTGAACGCGCACATCATGGTATGACGGACCATCCATTGCATCTTCCTTTGAGTTCCCGCGAGCGTTACCTTCGGGCACTGTGGATTTTCGGAGTGTTGTGGCTGGTGTTGTGGCTGCTCGTGTTTTGGGCGCAGCCCCTTGAGGTGTTTCGAATGACCAGTGAAGAGTCCGCACGCAAGGTGCAGCTTATCCGGATGATTCCCGCAGCGACCCCCGAAGGGCATGATCGTCCGGATGAGCCGAAAGTTTGGGAGCGATTTTTGCTTGAGCAGGGGATGCCGGTGCTCGGGCTCTACCTTATTCTTTCCATTCCGGCGTGGTTAGCCTCCGTGCTCGCGCGATCACGCTCGTGGTGGGCAGGGGGGATGATTGGGGCAATGATCGGTTACCTTGGCGGTTGGGCGCTCGTGGATTCTGCCGTGGGATTGGGAGGCGCTGTTGTCGTTGGTGCACTGGGGGGCATGTTTGACTACCTGGTCTCTACCCACTATAAGATTCGGCTTTTGCGCGGGCACATGCCGAGCTGGTGGGCTGGCGGTCACTGGGGAGGAAGGGGACATTCGCAGTGGAAATTTGGTGGAGGAAATTAGTAATTAGTAATTGGTAATTCTTGATACGCAGTGCCAAGCGTGCGTTCGTAATTACTAATTACTATTTACTAATTACGAACGTTTCTATGTCCAAAACTGCATGGATTCTTCTTATCCTCGTTGCCGCCGTCGGCGGTTACATCGCGATGTTTTATAACGGCGCCATTCGGCTGGATCAGGAGGTCTCAAATCAATGGGCAAAAGTGCAGGTACAGTACCAGCGCCGATTCGATCTCATCCCAAATCTTGAAGCCGCAACCAAAGGCGCGCTCAAGCAAGAGCAGGAGGTGTTTGGCAAGCTCGCTGAAGCTCGGGCGCGCTACGGAGGCGCACGGTCGGTTGAAGAACGGGTGACTGCCGCAAATCAACTTGAAGGCGCGTTGGGGAGGTTGCTTGTCGTGCTTGAAAACTACCCGCAACTTCGCTCCACCGAGGTCGTACGCGATCTCATGGCGCAGCTTGAAGGCACGGAGAACCGCATTAGTGTTGAGCGGTCCCGCTACAACGACGCCGTCACTTCGCTGAACACCCGCCTGCTTACGTTCCCAGGCAGTGTGCTCAACTCGTACTTCAAGTTCGCTCCCCGTACACGCTTTGAGGCGCAAGCAGGAGCCGCAACAGCGCCGAAGATTGAGTTGTGAAACGCGTCGCGTAGTGCGCTGCCCTCCGATATTCCCTGAGCTTGTCGAAGGGTGTTTGTTGCGACGCCGCGCGCCCGCGCACTCGCACACGCTCCGTGCCAAACGCCAGCAGGTCGTTTTGTTTGAACGCAAAAACCGTAACTCGTCGCTCCTCCGATCGCGGTCGGAGTCGCTTCCTCAAACATGACTCTTTTGCTACAAAACTCCCGCTGGCTGTGGGCACTTCGCTATCGTGCGGCGTGCGCTGGTCGCACGGCGTCCGCATCACTTATGGCATTTTTATTACCAATCTTATTTTTTGTTTCCGCAGTGGACGCCGCCGCTTTTCCAGCGCCGGTCGGCCATGTCAACGACTTTGCCGAAATGCTCTCGGTACAGACCCGAGCAGGGCTGGAGCAGAAGCTTTCAAGTCTTCAGCAAGAGACCGGTATTGAGATTGCAGTGGCGACGGTCCAAAATCTTGGGGGCGATACAGTTGAAAATGTTGCCGTCGAGTTGTTTAAACAATGGGGGATTGGAAAGAGAGGGAAAGACAACGGGGTGCTATTGCTGATCTCGAGGGAAGACCGCAAGAGTCGCATTGAGGTTGGGTATGGATTGGAGGGCGTGCTCACGGATGTCGGGACAAGTCGAATTCAGCGAGAGATTCTGGTGCCGGCGTTTCAGAAGGGGGAGTTTGATCGCGGGGTAATAGAGACGATAGGCGCGATTGAAAAAGCCGTACGCGGCGATGCTTCGATCAATATCCCGACTGGATCGTCGCCCAGACCGCGATCGCTGCGAGGCAGCGTTGATCCGGTTGCGATTTTTTACGGACTTGTCATTGCGGCGTCATGGCTTGCCTCGGTGCTCGCGCGGTCCAAATCCTGGTGGGCTGGAGGAGTGATTGGGGCAGGATTAGGATTTGCCCTTGGCGCCTTCCTTTTAACAGCGATTACTGGAGTGTTTGCCGCAGTTGTCTTTGGCGCACTGGGAACTCTTTTTGATTTTTTCGTTTCCCGCGACTACGAACGCCGCAAAGCCAAAGGCATTGCTCCGCACTGGTGGGCCGGGGGACGCGGTTGGCACGGCGGGGGCTGGGGGAGTGGAGGCTTTGGCGGTTTCGGCGGCGGCCGCAGTGGTGGAGGCGGCAGTTCTGCGCGGTGGTGAATCGCTGTACAACAGCAGCACTGTTGGGTACAATGCCAACAGCGTGTTTTGTTGTTATGCTCTCAAAATTCAAGCTGAAAAACGGGATTGAAGTGCTGACGATTCCGTATCGGGGCACGTCGGCGGCCACGGTATTGGTGTTGGTGAAAGTGGGGTCGCGCTACGAGCAGTATCGGACCCTTGGACTTTCGCATTATCTTGAGCACATGATGTTTAAGGGCACGGAGCGACGGCCAAATACGTTGGATATTGCTAAAGAGCTTGACGGGGTGGGCGCCGAGTATAATGCCTTTACTGCAAAGGATCACACGGGCTACTACGTGAAAGTGGCCTCGGAGCACGTGCCGTTAGCCTTGGACATGGAAAGCGATGTGCTCTTTCACTCGCTCCACCGAGCCGAGGAAGTACAGCGAGAGCGAACCGTCATCATTGAGGAGCTCAACATGTACGAGGACAACCCCATGATGATTGCGGAGGAAATTTTTGAAGAGCTTTTATTTAAGGGAAATTCGCTCGGGTGGAGGATCGGCGGGACCAAGCACACCGTGAGTTCGGTCACTCGTGAGGATATCGTCAGCCACTGGCAGCAGTGGTACCATCCGAAGAATATCGTTCTGGTGCTTGCCGGAAAATATACGAGCGAGGATGTGCGAGTCCTCAAGGAGCGATTCGGGATGCAAATGTCACGGTTTAACCGTGACGGCACGGGTAAACCGTGGATGCGTTGGCAAAACCGGGCGATTCGGGGACCGCAAGTGACGTTGCGATATAAAGAGACCGAGCAGGCGCAGATTGTCATGGGCGTGCCGGCGTTTCGGCTCACGGACAAGCGCAATCCGGCGTTGGCGGTGCTTGCAACACTTTGGGGAGGGAATATGAGCTCGAGATTGTTTTCCGCAGTGCGAGAACGCCGCGGCCTTGCGTATTTTATCCGTTCTGGCGGGGCAGCGTATGAGGATACTGGAGCGCTTACCGTACAGGCAGGATTACAAAAGGAGCGGCTGGAAGAAGCGTTGCGCGTCATCAGGCAAGAGATGAGTAATCTCTGGGAGGACGCCGTGACCGAGGGAGAGGTGAAACGCGCTCAAGAGTATATTGCCGGCAAGCTCGCGCTTGACTTTGAAGATTCTGAAGCAATCGCTGCGTGGTATGGCCGGCAGTATCTGCTCACGGGAGAACTGAAGACCCCTGAAGAGAAACTGAAAAAAATTCGGGCCGTAAAACCTTCCCATGTCCTTGTGCTCGCTAAACAGTTATTCTCGCGTGTTCCGTTGCGGCTCATCGTCATTGGGCCGTATCGCAATCCGAAGCGGTTTGTGAAGCTCCTAGGTTCTCGGTTTTAGGTTAGTGGAATGGCGAAGCGGACCAAACATACGCTCTAGAAGCTAACAGCTAGAAGCTAAAAGCTCGCGAGTATGCGCATCGGCATTGATTGTCGGAAAATTTTAAACCCCGAAGCTGGAGAAGTTGGGGGAGTGGCGCATTATACGCACTATCTCGTTCTGGAGCTCGTGAAGCTTGACCCGAACAACGAGTATACCCTTTTCTTCGATCACCGCATTGTTGATACGAAACCGTACGAGGCGCCGAACGTCCGCATCCGGCGTTTCCCGTTTTATCAATACAAACGGTACCTGCCGCTTGCGTACTCGCACATGCTCATTTCCGCGTTTGTCAGTCGCGAGCGGCTCGATGTTTTCCACGCTCCCTCAACGGTTCTGCCCTACCTCTATCGCGGGCGGACCGTCATCACCGTGCACGATTTTGCCATTTACGAACATCCCGAGTGGTTTCCGTCAAAGTATTTCTCCCGCCAGCAGCTCTCAACGAGCGTGCTTGTGCCGCAGTCGGTCAAATCTGCTGCTCATATCATCGCGATAAGCGAGTATACGAAGCGCGATCTTCAAAGACATTTTCATGTCAACGAGAAGCGCGTGAGCGTCATTCCGCTTGGCGTGACGGTAACGTCGGTCTCTTTGCGTCAGGTGGAAAAAACGCGCAGCAAGTTCAAACTCCCGCAGGAGTACTTCCTGTTTCTCGGCACGATCGAACCGCGGAAGAATATCGTCGGTCTCATCCGCGCGTTCCAACGCGCGTTCGATGGCTTATCGGCGGCAAAGACCCTCGTGATCGCCGGCGGCCGCGGTTGGAGAAATGAGTCAATTTTTAAAACGATTGCGAGTATCAATAAATCATTTGAGCCGTGGCGCGACGGGCATCCCCCGGTGCGTTTCTTAGGGCCGGTGAGCCACGAGGACAAACTTGCGCTCATCGCAGGGAGTCGCGCGTTTGTGTGGCCGTCACTTTATGAGGGGTTTGGGCTGCCGGTCTTGGAGGCAATGGAGCTTGGGACCCCGGTGCTCACCGCCAACACCACCTCGCTGCCTGAAGTTGCGGGCGATGCGGCGTTGCTCGTGAATCCCATAAGTGAGCACGAAATTGCGCGGGGTCTGGTTCAGCTTGATGGCGATGAGCAGTTCCGTCGGTCATTGATCGAGAAGGGGAAAGCGCGGGCTCGACAGTTTCCCTGGAGCGAAACCGTGCGTAAAACACTTGAGGTCTACAAAATCGTGATTGGCCAGAAGTAA
>CAZNTM010000042.1:0-7312 GCA_964576005.1 uncultured Gammaproteobacteria bacterium | reverse complement strand
GGTATCCACGAGCTCACGAGCGGCACACCTAGTGAAAAACTCGCGACGTTGCGACAACTCCTTAAGGAGCGCAGCATTGACGGCAAACGCCTGCTCCGGCTCGCTGGCAAAGGCTTTGCCACGCTTTCGAAGGACGGCGAAAATCTCAAACTCTCCTCTGTTGATCCTGCGGGACAGCGCGTCTCCGAAACGCTCACCGAGGCGAATGTCAGCGCGTGGGTAAACAAACTCCTTGGCAAGACGTAAGACGGAAAAGGGAGAAACCTTGATTTGGAAACTCCCCCTGCCCCTCTTGTGAAGAGGGGGAATTATTCTGAAGAAGGAATCCGATTCACTATCCCCCTTACCGCAAGGGGGATGAAAGGGGGTTGCCCTGCATTCTCTTTAGCACAGTCATGATCTTTTCAACAACCCCCTCAATATTCTTCAAGACTTCATCGTCCCAGAACCGTACGACGGAGATGCCAAACTGTCCGAGGTACGCTGTTCGACGAGTATCAGAGATTTTCTGCGCGCGTTCGTTGTGATGCCCACCATCGAGCTCGATCGCAAATCGTAATGCTGGGCAATAGAAATCGAGGATGAACGGGCCAACGCTATACTGGCGGTAGAATTTCAACCCCTCGAGCCGATGGTTCCGTAAGTGTTGCCACAAAGAGCGCTCGGCATCTGTTTGGTTCTTTCGGAGTGAGCGTCGTCTCTTTTTAAGGAGAGGGTTGTTACAGGAGAACGACATTGGTTTTTGATTTAACTCCCCCTGCCCCTCTTGTGAAGAGGGGGAAATTTATCATAGCCCCCGACTTCACTCCCTCGACTCGGCTTCCGGGATGACACTGCGGTGTCACTGCTTGATCGGCATGATGAGGTAGAGGTAACTTGCGGCATCCGGGCCGTCTGCCGCGCGCAGCACGCACGGCTGGCTCGGGCTCGTGAGCTCTATTTTTACATTCACCGCAGGCAGCGCATTGAGGCCATCAAGAAGGTACCGGGAATTGAGCACCACTGCCGAACCACTCCCTTCAATCTCCCCGTGGACCTTGGAGGTGTGTTGTCCGCGCGCTCCCGAGGCCGCGATCGTCATTGTCCCGTCATCAAGGGAGAGCTTCACGTCGTTAACCCCGGAGCGGCAGAACAGACTTGCCGCGCGCACGGCCGAGACAAGTTCTGTTTTTGGGAAACGACCCGTGAGCGTGCTGGCGGTTGGGATCACTTGGACGTAGTCCGGGTACTTCCGGTCAACGAGGCGCGAGATAAGCTCTACCCCCTCCAGAGACGCGAGAAACTGCGTTGGAGAAAGAATAAGGGTAATCACCGCGTCCTCCTCGATCACCGAGAGGATGCGCGCAAGTTCTGCCAGTGTCCGGGCAGGGAGAATTGCGCTGGGATTTGCCGGGGTTGAATCAAGAGGAGTTTTGAGTGGCACTTTACGTTCTGCCAAACGAAAGCTGTCGGTTGCGGCAAGGGTAATACCGTTTGGTTCAATGCGAAGGTACGCCCCGTGGAGCTCTGGCCGACTGTCTTCCTGCGCCGCGGCAAAGAGCGTTTGGGCAATGGCGTTGCGCAGTTCCTTTACAGAAAGTTCAATGGTGGTGATGCGCTCAACGGCCGGCAGGAGAGGAAATTCTTCCGCAGAGCTCCCATGGATTGTGGTGCTATATTCCCCCGCGGTGATATTTAACGCTGACCCGGTCAGTGGTTCTGTGGCCTTGATAAGTTCAACGTCAACGCGGGTGTTTGGCAGCAAGCTCACGTAGTCTGTGAGAAGTTTTGCGTCAACGGTAAAGCTCCCATCGTCTTCAACTTTTCCCCGTACCGTTGCCCGGATCCCGATTTCGAGGTTGGTGGAAATAATCGTCAATGCCCCTGCTGCGGCGTTGAGTTGGACATTGCCAAGGATCGGCAGCGTGTTTGTCTTTCCTGCGATGTGTGCAGTAAAAAAAAGACCACGGTGAAAATTTTCTTTTGTGCACGAGAATTTCATAATAAGCAGCTTCCTCGATCTGGCTTTAGGTAACTTCGGTTGTACCACAACCGCAGTCACCTTATCGTATATATTTTGTTTGTGTCAATGACGGTGGGCGGTGTGGATGTGTGGAAAGGGCAGCGCGGTAATTGTTTTATTTAGGGAAACACGGTAAGCGCGATGGGGGAGAAGTGTGTTTCTTTCTGTGTGTTTGAGTGGAGCATTTCTGGAAAAGTTTTTTTATTTTTAAAAAGCTGTGGATTCTTACGCTTTTCATACGCAGATCGTACACAGACATTCAACACTTAGGACACAGTGTTATACAGGCGCTGGCGGAGCAATTCCACCTCTTGGTGGAGGCGCTCATTTTCCCCCACCTCTCTTGAGATTTTTTCAAACGCGTGAATTGCGGTGGTGTGGTCGCGGCCACCGAGCTCTTGCCCGATCATGGGGTAGCTCGCGTGCATCTCCTGACGCATGAGGTACATAATGATCTGTCGCGGCAGCGCGAGACGCTTTGTCCGGCGTTTCCCCAGCACCTCATCAATCGTGATGTCGTAAAACGACGAGACGGTTTCGAGCATGTGTCGGAGGGTGATGGAGGGCCGGCGTTTCTGGGACGCGAGCGCGGCAAAGAGCTCCTTGGCGGTATCAACGGTGATGGGGGTCCGTCGGAGTTCGTGGTGGGCGATGAGCCGGTTGAGCGCGCCTTCAAGCTCCCGGACGTTGTGCTGGATGTTTGAAGCAAGGAATTGTAAAACCTCGTGGTCAACCGGAACCTTCCGCGCTTGACATTTCGATTGTAAAATGGCGATGCGGGTTTCAAGGTCTGGAGAGCCAATATCAGCAATCATCCCCCACTCAAAGCGGGATAACAACCGCTGCTCAATGGTGGCAATGGCTTTTGGCGGACGGTCCGAGGAAATGACGACCTGCTTGTTTTCCTGATGGAGGGTATTAAACGTGTTGACGAACTCTTCTTGTGTGCCCTCCTTGCCGGTCATAAACTGGATGTCGTCCACAAGCAGAAGGTCTGCCCCGCGGTACGTATCTTTAAATTCCTTTCCCCTGCCGGACCGGATCGCGTGGATGAATTCGTTCGTGAATCGTTCCGAGGTAACGTAGAGAACCTTGGAGGCCGGGTTGTTCTGGAGCAGGTGGTGCCCGATTGCCTGAAGCAAGTGGGTCTTCCCAAGCCCGACGCCTCCGTAGATAAACAGGGGGTTGTACGCCCGGCCGGGATTTGCGGCAACGGATTGCGCTGCGGCGTGGGCAAGTTCATTGCCCTTGCCGACGATGAACGCACTAAAGACGTATCGGTCATTGAGCCCGCAGGCGTTCGTCGTCTGTGGCGTTGGTTCCTCGTGGACTGCGGCAGCGCCGTTTTCGGAATGTCGGAGCGGGAAGGGTGTTTCCGCAACCCGGTCTGCCTGAATTGACTCGACTTTATAGTAGACCTCAAGCACGGCGTCATGGGTGATCGAACGCATCGCCTTGAGAATGGGGTCGTGGTACTTCTTCTTCAGCCACTCGAGGGTAAAGGCGTTCGGCACGCTGATGATGACGCGCCCGTTCTCCCATTGCGAAATCGCCGTGCTCTTAAACCACGTGCTGAAGTTCGCCCGGCTCACGGCGAGTTCAAGTTCACCAAGCACGGCTTGCCAGAGTTGTTGATCCGTCATACAAGGCGAAATTCACTATAGCATGGCGTCAAAATTTCAAAAAGGTGCGAGCAGCCTGCTGGAGATGCATCGTGATCGTCTGGAAACGAGGGCTCGGCTGCAGTCGAGTCCCCCTCTATAAAATGTCAATGTTTATAAACTGTGGAAGGTTCGTGGACAATCTTTTTTGAGTGGGGTATTATGGGATTCGTATCCCCCCAACTAACGGTATGCCCAAACGCACGTATCAACCGCACCGTCGCAGGCGTGCGCGCACGCACGGGTGGCGACGGCGCATGGGAACCCGCGCCGGACGCAATGTTGTGGCTCGTCGCCGGCGCCGGGGTCGCCGTCGTCTCGTGGTGAGATAGGGTGTGCTCCCCCGGCCGCATCGTTTACGATCGCGGGATTTTTTCCGGCTGCGCGCGCGAAGTGCTTCAAGTTTTCGCGGGGCAACTCTCTCTATCCGCGTCCTGCGTCTCAATGACCGCACCCCTGCCAAAGCCGGAATCATTATCCCAAAGAAAGTGCTGGCAAAAGCAACGGCGAGAAACCGGGTCCGCCGGAGAGTCCGCGCCGCATTGGCAGAACTGTTGCCAAAGCTCCCCCTTGGTACCCGATTGATTGTGTTTGCCTCGGCATCGGCAAAAGGCGCGATGTCACGGTCGCTCGCTCATGAGATCACTCCCTTACTGAAGCAAGCGAGACTGCTCCTATGATGCGTTTCGCCTTTATTTTTTACCGGACACTGCTCTCGCCAGATAGCGGGTTACTTCGCTACTGGTTTGTGGGCGGGTGTTGCCGTTTCTTTCCATCGTGTTCCCGGTACGCCGAAGAGTTCATTACGCGCCGTGGATTTTTCCCAGCGCTTCCTCACATCGCCTGGAGAATCCTCCGCTGCAATCCGTGGAGCAGTGGAGGATACGATCCGGTGAACAGTACTGACCAACTGATCGACTGACCAACTGCAGGCGTATGTCCCTCTACAACGACCTTCTCTACCAGCCGCTTTTGAACGCGCTGTTTTTCCTCTACAATCTCTTGCCCGTGGCAGACATGGGCATGGCGATTGTGCTGCTCACCTTGGTCGTGAAGCTCCTCTTGTTGCCGCCAACGCTTCGGACCGTTGCGGCGCAACGGCGCATGGCAGGGATTCAACCGAAGATTGATGCGTTAAAGGAGCGCGTTGGCAATGATAAAGAACGGATGGCAAAGGAGCTCATGGAGCTCTATAAAAAAGAAAAGGTCAATCCCCTGTCGTCGTGTCTGCCGCTGCTCATCCAGCTCCCGCTGCTGATCGCGCTCTACCACGTCTTCCAACAGGGGTTGCAAGTTCCCCCTGATGGCCAGCTCTATCGTTTTGTTCAGCCGCCCGAGTCAATCTCGCCGTTGTTTCTCGGGATGATCAATCTTTCGAAGCCGAACTTTTTGCTCGTGGCGCTCACCGCAGTGGCGCAGTATGTCCAGACAAAGATGTTGCCGACTTCCGTTCCCAAGACGAATATCCCCGAAGCGAAAGACGAGCGGCAGGCGGCGCTCCTGAACCGTCAGATGCAGTTCATTGGCCCGCTGCTCACGCTCGTCATCGGCTTTGGATTTCCTTCGGCGCTCATCCTTTACTGGCTGGTTTCCACGCTCGCGCAAATCGGCATCCAGTGGTATGGTTTGCGCTCAAGGGGTCCGCTATGAAAATTGACTCGTCGCATTTATTCCGTCTGCCCGTTCGTACCGAAGACGGACGTCGGCTCGGGCATGTTGTTGGGCTTGTACTCTCGACCGACACCCATGACGTTTTGCACTATCGGGTTTGTCCGGATCAGTGCACGAAGAATCTTTTTCACCGCCGTCGCGCCGCGGAGTTGCTCATTGCTCCAGAGCAGGTGCTCGCAATCACCAACGAGGCACTCGTTGTTGATTCCGCTTTTGCGCGGGACGTGCTTCCCGCGCGCGTGCCTCGTCACGCCATGGCAAGCGCCCGAGTGGCGCCGACGACTTCTTCGACTTCCGCAAGCGCTTCATGACGGTGACGGCCAACGATCACCTTTATACTCACGGGGAGTTTCTGCACGAGCAGTCGCTCAACCTTGAGCGCTTGTCCGTCAGCGAAGATATCCCCCTGAAGCCCCTCGAGGAGGAGTTTTTTGTTTTGAAAGACACTGCGGGTCGGCGTGCCGAACCATCCGCGGCGGAGATTGACCTCCGTGAGGAAACGAGCGGGGTCTTGTGGGGCATTGCGGATGGTGATTGATCCGGCTGCGCGTTGCGTCGTGATGGTGTATTGGTCATCGCAGCGGATGGAAAAGGATCGCGGATTTGAGGCAAACGGGATCGAGATCTCCCAGAAGAATTTGACCGCATTCGCAGAGGCAAGTGATACTGGGCGCACGATGCGGTGCGAGAGCACCGTTGCCGCGCCAAGATCCGTCGGCATCCCAAGCAGCCCTCCAATGGTGCTTCGGTCATTCAGCGGAATAAACCCCAAGACAAAGTGGTGGACGTTCGGAGCGTTGAGGAGCTGGTGAAACAAGCGGTCGGTGCCGACCGCAACAACGGTCTTCGCCCCGCGGCGGAGCTCCTCGCTGATGATTTCATTGAGGTGCAGCAAGGGACCTAAGCGGTAGATTTTCCCTCCCAAACCAAGGTCAACGAGGCGGGATTCAATACGATCAAGAAAGCTCCGGAACGACCGTTGTCGGAGCACGGGGTCGTAGAGGTAGGCGTACATACGCTACGCTGCCGCCGCCTTCTTCTGTGGTTCGAGAATGCCCTTTGTTTTCTCCTCTTTCATCATGGTGCACTTTCCCTGAAGAATGCCGCCGACGGCGATCGTGAGCGACTTTGCTTCGACGTCGCCGAAAATTTTTGCCGTCTCGGTCACCTCGAGCCGGTCCTTGATTTTCACCGTGCCGTGGACTTCTCCGGCGATGTAGGCGCTTTCGGCTCGGACGTCTGCGCGGACCGTGGCGCCGGAATTGATCCGGAGGTGCTTGTCGGTTTTCAGCGTCCCGGTCACCGACCCTTCCACGATAATATCGCCTTGGCTCACGAGATCTCCCTCGAGTTTTACCGATGCGCCAATGATCGTTTCTGTATCACGATGGGCGAGGCGCCCGTCGCTCTCTTTTCCAAACATGGACATACGTTATAGAAGCCTACTGCCTCAAGATTATCTTTGTCAAACACGCCAGAGGAGCGAGAATGCCCCCGAGAGGAGTCGAACCTCTAACCCTCCCCTTAGGACGGGGATGCTCTAAGTCCTTTGAGCTACGGGGGCGTCTGATCATGATAGCGAATGCGTTGCATCAGAACTGGGCGATGACCGCTGCCGTACTCGTTTCGTGCTCCTGCCACGCTTGCCCGCAGAATTTTCGCATCATCACTCAATTTGAGCATATCGTTTCCAACAAGATCGAGCAACCGGTCGTTTTCTCCATTGGTGATGGTTCAAATCCTCCCGTCTTCACGATTTACGGATTGATGCGCATCCCGCCATATCGTATACTCTCAACCACGATGAAGATCGATGTGGGCCCGTAGCTTAGTGGTAAAGCGTCTGCATGGCATGCAGAAGACCGCGGGTTCAATCCCCGCCGGGTCCACCAAATAGAAACCGAATTTCTTATTGCATAAAATTACTTTTTATTTTCTGGCATATTATACCGAACAAAATAAGAACATTTATAAATAA
>CAZNTM010000041.1:1429-7326 GCA_964576005.1 uncultured Gammaproteobacteria bacterium | reverse complement strand
ACCTACGCAAAAGCGTCATTCTGAGCGAAGCGAAGAATCTCTTCGGTTTGATTGTTTGGGGATTCTTCCTCCCTTCGGTCGTCAGAATGACAGAGGGAAGGGGTTATGCGTAGGTCCTAAATTGGTAATTATTGTTTGAGATGATCGAACGTAAAATTACTCATTTCTAATTTCCCGGAGTCGGCTAATGACCTCTTGAATACTCAAAAGCTCTGTTTTCTTTAAGGTACGTTCTTTTAGCTCGACGCTGCTTCCGGTTTTTGAACTTACCACAAGACGCACCGGAATGCCAAGGAGGTCGGCTCCAGCAAGCTTCTCCCCTGCCTGAACCGCGCGATCATCGTAAAGCACAGGGATCCCGGCGCGTTCAAGTTGTTCGTAAAGCGCACCCCCAAGTTTTTTCACCGCGTCCTCGCCGCGACCGAAAAGGGCAACGAGATGAGCGTCAAATGGCGCAATGGCAACAGGCCAGACAAGTCCGGCATCATCCGAAAGCACTTCAACCACCGCTCCCATGAGCCGTCCCAATCCAATGCCGTAGCAGCCCATGACCACGAGCTCATCTGCTCCGTCGGCGTTTTTGTAAGTCAGCGCAAACGGTTCGGTGTACTTTGTCCCAAGCTTAAAAATATTGCCCACCTCAATCGCAGTTTTTCGTTCTCCGTTCTTCCTTCCACATCCCGGGCACTTCTTTACCTCGGGCCAAATCTCTTCGTTGACCGCAAGTTCACACTTTTCGCACAGACAAATCGTGTCCTCCCCGGAGGCCGTAAGGGTCTGAAACTCATGCGAGTACTTTGAAAAAGTTCCTCCTGATGCAAACGTGAGGAAGGTCTGATTTCCAATACCGACACGGTCAAAAATCCGCTCATACACCCCTTTCATGGCCTCGTAGTACGTATCGAGGTCTGCTTCATCACGGTGGAACGAATAAAGGTCTTTCATGAGGAATTCCCGGCCGCGCAAAATGCCGGACTTGCTCCGCAGTTCCATCCGGAATTTCGTCTGAATTTGATAGGCGGCAAACGGGAGGTCTTTGTATGATTGGATAAATTGTTTGGCAAGGGGCACAATAACCTCTTCGTGCGTGGGACCGAGCGCATACTCACGGTCGGATGCGTCACGGACTTTATAGAGGACCTCTAATCCCTCCCACCGGCCGGTCGCACGCCACGGTTCTTTTGGCTGCAGAGCCGGCAAAAGCACTTCCTGACCGCCAGCGGCGTTCATCTCCTCCCGAATAATCCCCTCGATACGCTTCAAGACCCGAAGCCCGAGCGGGAGGTATGAATAGACGCCAGCGTGGAGCTTATCAATATACCCTGCCCGAATGAGCAGTTGCGCGTTCTTCGCGGCCTCGTCCTTCGGTGGGCTTTTCCTCGTTTTCGTGAAGAGTTGCGATTGAAGCATACCGCATGTACCTCGCTATCTGCCCAATACTACCTAAATGCGCGGACAAACGCCGGAGCGAACGTCCGGACATCCTCAACCGTCACGAGCAAAACGAGCAGTAAGATGAGAACAATCCCGAGTGACTGAATGCCAACTTCGAGCTTCCGATTGAGTTTTTTGCCGACCAAACGCTCACCGAGAAGAATAGCCCCACGTCCGCCATCAAGGGCCGGGAGCGGGAGGATGTTGATGAGGGCGAGATTAAGCGATAACAACGCGATGAAGTAGACAAACGCCGGCATGCCCTGACGCGCGACACGGCCAGAGAGAACCGCAATGCCGATTGGCCCGGTAACGCCAAGGCCCTCGACGGTTCGTTCACGAAAAATCTTCCCAATCATATTCTGAAGCACCTCAAGCATTTCCCCGCTTAAAAACCACGTTTCTGCGGCGGCGTACACTGGAGAGAGCAAGAGAGGATACGCGATCGTGGCCACTGGTTCAAGAAAAATCCCCAACGCCACGCGTCCTTCGACATCATCAAGGCGACGAGGGGTGATCTCAAGCGTCAACGGTTTCCGCTTTCGCTCAAGATCAATGCGCACCGGGGTATCTGCCAAGGGAGCGAGAAGTTTTTGAAGTTCCTCAACGGTCGTGACGTTCGTCTTCGCAACTGAAGCGAGCATATCCCCCATCTTGAGCCCGGAAACCTCCGCCGGACTTCCCGGGAGCACTTGGGTGACCACGAGACGCCGATGAGTCACGGTTGCATACGGATACAGTCGGGTTAACAGTTGCGGCGTGCCAATGGAAAGCAGGAATGAAAACATGATAACAGAGAGCAGCCAGTTGCTCCCAACGCCCGAAAGCACAATCATCATCTTCTTCCCAAAGCTCTGGGATGAGAAACTGACGCGCGAAGCATCATTCTGGTCTCCCATTTTGTCACTTTCTCCAAAGAGCTTCACAAAGCCCCCGAGCGGAATGAGGTTAAGCGTATAGAGCGTTCGGCCAAACATGCGGCCGGCAAGGCGGGGGGGGAAGCCAAATCCGAATTCTTCCACGTGGACCCCGGCAAGGCGCGCGGCAAAAAAATGCCCAAGTTCGTGAACGAGCACGAGGATGCTAAAGGTAACGAGGAAGGCGATGATGGTGAGCATTGTTACTCAATTACTCAGATCGTAAGTATCTCCTGTTCCTTCTTGCCCTCGAGTTGTGCGAGTTTTTCCTGAAGATCGCGTACCATCTCGTCAAGCTCCTTGTACAGGCGATATTTATCATCCTCGGTGAGCTCCCCAGTCTTGTGGTGTTTCGTGATCCGTTCCCGGATATTATCGCGGAGTTTGCGCATGCTCACTTTAGAGGCTTCAATTTTCTCCTTGAGTGTTTTCACCATCGCTTTCCGGTCCTGTTCGGTTGGCATTGGCAAAACAACGGTGATGCGCTCACCACTGACGCGCCCGTTCATCCCAACCGCCCCAAGAGAGCGTTCGATATCTTTCACAAGAGACCGATCCCACGGTTGAATGAGGATCGTGCGGGGATCAGGACAACTGATGGACGCGAGACCTTTAAGCGCGGTTTTTGTTGCATAGGCCTCAATCATGAGCCCCTCAACCATTGCCGGAGTCGCCCGACCGGTCCGTAGCTGGGCGCATTCCCGCACCGCATGCTCAAACATATCATCAAACAATCGTTGATCGCTGCGGAAGAATGGATCCATAAACCGACGGTTATTTCATCGTGGCGAAAAACATGCGATTTGTTTGGCGCGGATCAATAATGATCCTCGATACCGGGCGCTCGGTCGGAAGTTTCTGCGACCTCCACCGCATGCCACTATCTGTTGAAACGTACAGTGTCCCCCGGGCGGTATAGAAGAGCTTCCGGGCATCCGCGGGATCGGCAGCGACCGCAGTAATCGGCACAGACCCCGGACTTGGGATGATGCGGATGCTCTCCCACGGACCCTGATCAAGGCGAGAACGATAGAGGCCGAATTCCGTCAACGCAAGCAATCCAACGCCGGGTTGATCGGCGCGCAGGTCAAAAATCCGCTGCACCCTGCCAAAGCGCGTGATGTTGTCGTTGAATTCAGTCCAATTCTTCCCGCGGTCGCGAGAGAGGAAAATTCCGTGCGAGCGCGTTACAACGTAGAGACGGTTGTTCTCGCCGGGATCAACGAGGATTTGCTGCGCTTGAGACCGGAAACGGGCGGCAGCGCTCCACGTCCCTCCGCCATCCTGACTTTCTAAGAGTTCTCCGGTGGCAAGGGTTGCGTAAAGCGTCTGCGGTCGCGTCGCCGGAATCGCAAGCGAGAGAACGCGGGCCTCTTCCCTCGGATCAATGTAGAGCGTCTGCCAACTGCGTAAGCAGTCCTCACTGCGCATGATGGCGCCGACGGTGGCAACATACACGGTACACACCTGTCGGGGGCTCACCGCCAATGCCCGGATTTCGCGTTTTGGCAAACTCTCAACGATCCGCCATGAAAGCCCGCCGTTGTTCGTGACGGCAAATCCGCTGCGACCAAAAAGCGCGTAGAGCGTCTGGGTATCCTGCGGATCCATGACAAGATCAGCGATGGCGAAACTCGCGAGGGTTGGAGAAGAACGATCCGTCGAAAGAGTATCAACAGCCTGCTGCCAATGCGCTCCCGTATCTGCGGAAACGTACACCCCGCCTTCATTGCTACGGAGTTTAATCCGTACGCAAGAAGCGCCAAGGAGCAACGGCACGAGCAGGAGAAACCAAAAGAATCTGAAGCGCACAACTAGTGGTGTGAAAAGAGGAGGGATTCAATGACGAGTCTCGGATGGACGTTTGCGCGCAACCGACGCCGCGCGCGTTCCACATCGCCCCACGTGGCTGCAATCGCGCAAAACGCCTCTCGATGCCCCCCCGGCTGATGAAGAAGCTCGCGGAGTTTATCCCAAAGCGATACCTGCCAACGACCGAGAAGGCCGAGCGCTTCTGAAGAAGAACCCACTGCTTCAAGCGAACGTTGGATATCTGATTGTGTCGCCTCAATCGTTTTATGATCGCGCACCGTTTTTCTTAACGCCGGGAAACGAAACAGCGCCGAGCGGGAACGAATGGTTGGCAATATCCGTGTTGGCGAGGAGACGATCAGTATGGTGGAAAGGTCCTTTGGGGGTTCCTCGAGCATTTTAAGCATCGCATTTGCGGCGCTGTTCGTCAACTCGTCCCCCTGCTCGATGACCGCGACCCTCCATCCGCCCAGCATCGCGCTTTTGCTCGCAAAGCGCAGAAGCGCTTTTGCGTGTTCAATCTTTACCGAAGCCTCCGTCTCTTCGGTGCGTAACAAAAAGTAATCCGGATGACGTTGCAGTGGGATAGTGCAAGAATCACATCTGCGACACGGTCGTTTTGTCGCATGAGTGCAGAGCAACATCCGCGCGATGGTTTGCGCGCTCTCCCTCATCCCTTCGGTGTCGTGCCCGGCAAAGACGACAAACTGCGCGAGTTGATTGGTACCGAGGGCGTTTTCAATTGCGCGTTGCCGGCGCCCCAGCGTTGATGAAGCCTCCTTGTCCTCGTTTTCCATAGAGCGGTAACGCCATTCTACCACAGGGCAATACTGCTCACAACTCCCCACGGCCGACAATCGGAAACCCGAACCACCACGCGAGAATCCAAAAGATCACGACGATAAAGAGAAGGAAAAAAATCGCGCGGGTGGACAAAGGCATAGCGAAAGTATGAAATATCAAACGGGATGAACTACGAACGGAGTAGGCATTCCAAGGTCTCGCGCGCAACATGGTGCCAAGTTCTAAAGGACTGGTAATTAGTAATTGGTAACTGGTAATTGGTAATTACGGGGATTTTGCACGCCTGTGCTTCGGCAATCGGAAGCCCAAAGCCTTCGTAATGCGATAAATGCACAAGCGCCTGTGCGCCAATTAAAAGCTCCTGTTTACGTTCCTCTGATACATAGCCCAGCAGATGCACTCGCGATTGTAATTCAGGTCGTAGAGCGAGGTATTCGTAGACCTCGTCGGCGCCGTAGCCGTCAGGACCGACGAGCAGGTAGTGAGAGTCCTTGGCCACTTGCCACTCGCCACTTGCCCCGAGTGGCGAGGAACTAGTGGCGAGGAACTGTTCGAACGCCTGAATCATCCCCAGCGTATTCTTTTTTTTCTCAATCCGGCCGATAGAAAGAACAAAGGGTTTTCCGCAAGCATCGGTCACTGGCCTTCGACTTCGCTCAGGCAATACGCCGTTATGCCCTGAGCCTGTCGAAGGGCTACTCTGAAAAACTGTAGCGTGAGGAATAACCGTGATTCGATCCGGGGCGATCCGATAAAACTCCATTAGCTCGCTTTTAGTAAACTCGGATGGCACAATTACCCTGACAACTGACTGCTGACAACTGACTGCTGACCGTGTCATCGTATGCTGATACCACCGCTCAAAACCTGAATACGCCCACGGGATACGAGCGAAGCCGACGTCGTGGATCGTGATGATGAAACGAGTAA
>CAZNTM010000041.1:0-1329 GCA_964576005.1 uncultured Gammaproteobacteria bacterium | reverse complement strand
GGGTAAAACGTGCGACGGTTGAAAAAAGACATCGGGTGGATCGCGCCAGAGTTCCCACGCGAGCGCGGTGTGCGTCCATAATCGTCGCGGGCCACCAAGCACCCGAATCTCCCATTCCTTCGGAAACTGACAACTGATCCCGCCACAGCGGGACCCCGCCTTGGCGGTGGCAACTGACAACTGATCGCCTCCCTGTATATAGAGGCGGACTTTCACCGCTGCTGGGGAAGTAGCGGCGAGCCCCTCCAGCAACCGGTACGCGTACTCCTCCACCCCGGTGCGCTCACTCCGAAACGCCCGGGATGCGTCAATGCCGATCACCATAATCCCACCCTATCTCGCCGGCACAATGCTGCGCTTGTATGCATCGAGATTTTCCAGCGCAATGCCGGTGCCACGGGCAACGCAGAGCAGCGGCTCGTCCGCAATGTAGGCTGGCACGCCGGTCATCCGTGAAAGCAGCTCATCAATGTTTCGCAGCAAACTCGTGCCACCAGAGAGGATCATCCCTTTTTCGATGACATCGGCCGAGAGCTCTGGCGGAGTGTTGTAGAGCACCTGCTTTGCCGCGTTCACAATCCCTTCAAGTTCCGTCTGGATCGCTTCAGTGACATCGTCGCTCGTGATGCTCATCGTCCGCGGCAGGCCCGTCACCATGTCTCGCCCGCGGATCTCCATGGTGAGCTTTGTATCAAGATACAAGGCCGATCCAATTTGAATTTTAATCCCCTCACTCGTCGCTTCCCCAACGGCAAGCGAGTACTTTCTGCGGATAAAATCAGCAATGGCGCCATCGAGCCGATTGCCTCCAACGCGCACCGAGGTTGAGGAAACGATCCCGCCTAAGGAGATCACTGCCATCTCGCTCGTCCCGCCCCCCATATCAATAATCATGTGCCCGGAAGCTGACCCAATGGGGATGTTTGCTCCAATGGCCGCCGCAATCGGTTCTTTAATGATGTACGCGGCGCGCGCCCCGGCTGCCATGGTGGCGTCAATGACTGCGCGACGCTCGGTTGAGGTGATCCCTGCCGGCACCGCAACCATGACCTCGGGACGAAAAAACGCAAATCCTCCAATGGCCTTGTGGATGAAGTAGCGAAGCATTGCCTCGGTCGTCCGGTAGTCCGCGATCACCCCGTCTTTGAGCGGTCGGCGGGCAACGATGAAATCCGGAGTGCGGCCAATCATCTGTTTTGCCTCCTCCCCGACCGCGAGCACGCGCTTATCCGCGGTAGAAATCGCCACGACCGATGGCTCATTAATGACAATGCCGCGTTTGGGCAAATGCACGAGCACGTTCGTCGTCCCTAAATCAATGCCAATTTT
>CAZNTM010000040.1:0-7390 GCA_964576005.1 uncultured Gammaproteobacteria bacterium | reverse complement strand
GAAGAAGCCGACCGCTTCTATCGCGCCGTGGTCGAAGAAGTGTCTGGTCTCATTCCAAAAGGCTCAATCTCAATCGAAGTCTACGCCGACCGCAACACCACAACCGAACAGATGCTTGCGGAAGGTACGGAGAAATTCGCCTGGATCCCAAATGCGCACATCAAATATCCAACCACTGCGGCCGGACTTCGAGCCGCCAGTACTAGCATTGGCCGCGGACAGAGAGTCAACATGACGCTCTGTTTCTCGCAATCCCAGGCAGCCGCGGTCTATGCGGCCACCACTGGCGCACCGACTGGAAGCGTTTTTGTGTCCCCCTTTGTCGGCCGCCTCGATGACATGGGCGAAAACGGCATGGGGCTTATCAAGAATATCATAGAAATGTATCATTCCGGCGACGGCCATGTTGAAGTGCTCACTGCGAGCGTCCGCAGTCTCGATCATCTTCTCTACGCGATCCACCTTGGCAGCCACATCATCACCGCTCCACTCAAAGTCCTCAAAGAATGGGCGGATGCGGGCTTGCAAATACCCGGCGCCGATTCTCACTACGACGCCATGGGGCTCAAACCCATCCCCTACGAGCACCTCGATCTCGCGCAGCCGTGGGAATCGTTCAATCTCAATCATCCACTCACCGACAAAGGCGTCGACAAGTTTGCTGCCGATTGGAATTCGCTCATTGCGCGATGAGCGAAGACTACAAAACTACAAATTTTCTACGAATACTACCAATACGAACGATCACATTTGTAGTATTGGTAGTGGATTAGTTGTTTTGTAGTCCCCCAGCACTATGTTCCTCCTCTTTGACATCGGTGGCACGAAGTTGCGCGTTGGGGTGTCGCGAACCCTAAAGCGCGTTGACCGTTTCAAGGTCGTACCAACGCCACCGACGTTTCAGGCTGGCATTACTCGCATTGCAGAGATCGCGCGAACACTTTCCAATGGCCAACGCGCCCGCGCGGTCTGTGGCGCAACCCCCGGACACATTGATCGCCGGACGGGAAGGCTTCTCTGCTCGCCAAATTTGCCGTGGGGCGGAAAACCAGTGCTTCGCAGACTCGAAAACACATTTCACGCGCCAGTTTTTATCGAAAACGATGCCGCGCTCGCTGGGCTTGCTGAAGCATCCATTGGCGCTGGACGAGGGCATTCCATCGTGATGTACTACACGGTGAGCACGGGCATCGGCGGCGCGCGAATTGTTCATGGCAAAATTGACGCAGCCGCAATCGGCTTTGAACCCGGACATCAAATCATCAACATCGAAACGCAATCAACCCAACGGTGTTCAGATCGCCACGTGCCCGGACATCTGGAAGCCTACGCGTCCGGCACAGCCCTGCGGCGCCGCTATGGAAAACCACCGGAACGCATCTACTCAAAACGCATCTGGGATGAAACCGCGCGCCTGCTTGCTGTCGGAATCGCCAACAGCATTCTCCACTGGTCGCCGGAGATCGTCGTGGTCGGCGGAGGACTCATGGGTTCAATCCCTCTTGATAAACTCCGAGAAGAGGTGAGGCATAACCTCTCGCGATCATTCGACAAAAAACCCCAACTCCTGCGCGCCAAACTCGGCGATCGCGCTGGGCTTATTGGAGCGCTCGTGCTTCTCCAACAACATGCTTAAAAACATCCTTCATGCTATGCGACGAACAGCAGATACTCCAATGCATTCACTATTGGCAAACGGCAAAAACTTGACATCCTCCACAAGAACGTCGTACGATGGAGGTAATAAATATTATTACCTATGCCAGGCGCAACTTCAACGGTGATCCCGGTTTCGCTCCCCCGCTCACTCGCCCGGGAAGTGGACAAACTTGCGCTCAAGCGGCACATGACGCGTTCAGAACTTTTTCGCGATTCTATCCGCCGGCAAGTGGCGTTTGCGCGGCTTGACGACGTCCGCGACGAATTCGCGAAGAAAGCGCAACGAGCCGGAGTCCGTACCCTCCAAGACGCAGTGCGCCTTGTCCGCTCTGTTCGCAAAGAGCTCCATGAAGAAGCGCGTCGTTCTTGATACGAACGTCCTCGTCTCTGGCCTCGCGCATCGTTTGAGCCCTCCGGGAATCCTTTATGATACGTGGAAAGCTGGAGCGTTTTTCCTCATTTGTTCTCCTTGGATTCTTAAAGAACTTGCGCGCGCCGCAGATAAACTCAAGGTCCATCCCAAGGCAAAACGCGCTGCGATAGAGACCATCCTTGAGACGAGTATCATGGTGAATCCATTTCCCGTTGACGATGAAATTGTCCCAATCGAAGATCGCGCAGTGCTTGGCACCGCTCTCGCTGGCGCAGCAGATATCTTTGTGACCGGTGACAAAGCACTCTTGCGACTCAAAAATTATGCCGGTATCCCTATCGTGAGCCCGCGTGCATTTCTCGATCGTTTCACGAACTAACCGCCACGAGTCTTGTCCCGCCCGAACATTTGAATTTAAAATCAAAGAAAGCGGGATCCCGCCTAAGGCGGAGGCGTGGGTGAGTGGTTGAAACCGGCAGTCTTGCTCCGCCTGAACATTTAAATTTATGATCAGAGAAGGCGGAGTCCCGCCAGCGGCGGGAAAAACTCGTGGTCAGTGCGGAGGCGTCGCATAGAGGACTAGTGCGGCTGTCTTGAAAACAGCTAGGCCTGCAAGGGTCTCGGAGGTTCGAATCCTCCCGCCTCCGCGCTGCCCGTGAGTTCGAATCCTTCCGCCTCCGCCTTGTGCGGGAAAAACTGCAGTAGTCGAAGGGCTACCGCGAGTTCGAATCTCACTCCCACCGCCAGTTAGGAAAAAAATATGAACAAACTAATTACTCCAATTATCACAATCGTAATTCTTGCCGCAGGCATCGGCGCATTTTTTGTTTTTCAAGAATCTACGACTGCTCCTGAACCACCATCGCCAAATATCTCTCTCGTGCCACGATGGAGACCGATTGCCGGTGTGCCATGGCAGATTCAATTTGCCTCGCCTGACATAAAAGCCTCGAGTAATGCGGATGTATACGATTTGGATATGTACGATACGCCACTTGAAAAGATTAATGAATTGCATGCGGCGGGAAAGAGGGTTGTCTGTTATGTGAATGCCGGAGCATATGAGGACTGGCGCGCGGATGCGGCTGATTTTCCCGCGACTGTTCTCGGAAAAAATTACCAGGGTTGGCCCGGAGAAAAATGGCTTGATGTAAGACGAATTGATCTGCTCTCGCCGATTTTATCAAAGCGAATCGATTTATGCGCGGCCAAAGGTTTTGATGGAGTTGAGTTTGATAATGTGAATGGATTTGAAAATGACACCGGCTTTCCATTTACAGCGGACGATCAAATTAGATTCAACAAGTGGTTAGCGGATGAATCTCATAAACGCATGCTCGCGGTTGGGCTTAAAAACGATTCCACTCAAGTGGCGGAGCTTGTGGAAGCGTTTGATTTTGCGATTGCTGAAAGCTGTGCGGCAGAAGGTTGGTGCACAGATTTTCAGCCGTTCATAGACGCAGGGAAGCCAGTGTTCGCTATTGAATATAAAGAGGCGATAGACAGTGCGAAATTTCAGGAGCTTTGCAAAACATACGCGCCAAGAAAATACAGCATGATTTTCAAAAACCGAAAATTAGACGCATTCGCAGAGTATTGCACGAGGTAGTGACGATAAATACCAAAGAGAATTTGCCGTCAAAGAAAAATCGGATATTTTCAAACAAACACCGTCAATTTTCAGGTTGTGTGACAAATGTCAAACTACCCCCATCGTTGGCTTGATTCCTTTTTGTGCGTTCGCGGATTCAACAAAGAAACGAGAACGATGAGCGCCAATGGTATATCCAATCCCAATGCAAAAACTTTTCCCGCCAATGGGAGATTTACAATAGAGAGGAATAAGATCGGCGATACAATGATTGTGATTAAACTTAACCCCAGCGCAAAAACGAACCCCCAACTTTTCTCAGACCGTAGTGCATACCCTGCGATCAATCTCGGTATGCCAAAAATAAGACAGCAGAGCTCAAGCACAAAGATCGAATCCAATGGAAACAATATCGAGACGAGCTTTTCGGGTGCCAGTAACAATGCCGCTGCCCCCACCAACTCGATACTCCCGTGAGTAAAAAGCGCTGTTGAAGCAGTCTTGAAAATCATATAATTTCTTTAGGCATCCCACCCCCTTAAAAACGTCAGACGTTCTTACGATACACCGCAGAGTGGTACTTGTAAAACACGCTCATGAGCTTCTTACAAAAATATGGAAACAATTTTTTGCGAGTTTCTGGACCGGCAAAATAGCGACGGCACGCTGACCATCACACCGTTGGGCAAAGCGCGAAACAGCGTTGACAAACCAATGCTGCCGGGTTGGAGGGAGGTCGAGAGCGATGTGGTGATTGACGAACGATACGCCGATGGCCTTGACGGCCTTGAAGCATATTCGCATGTCATTGTACTCTACTGGATGGATCAGGAAAAGGAATGTCACCTGAAGCACCATCCCCAAGGAAGAGCCGATATCCCGTTTGTCGGAATCTTTTCCTGCCGCTGCCCGCAACGGCCGAACCGCCTCGCAATGTCCACGGTCGAATTGCGCTCTCGAAACGGGAACATCCTTCGGGTGAAGGGGCTCGATATCGTCAATGGCACTCCGATACTCGATATCAAACCCTACACCCCGCAGTACGATCGCGTCGAACAGGCGCGCGTTCCGGATTGGATTGGCAAACTGATATTTTAAGCCAGGCACATATGAATGTGCTGACAGAAAAACTCCTTGCGGACGCCAGACGCGCCTCCGAAGAGTTCCGACGCGTCATGGAACGACTTGAACAACAACAGCAGAAACTCATTGAGCAATCGCTCGGTAACAGGGAAGAAAGCGATCTATGAACGAACGAGAACTTCCACCGATCAAACGGAAGTACGATCGTGGCCCGATAGGCCATCGGGCGCCGGAAACGCCAGCGACGCCGGAAGAGCCATCTCCTGAAGTTCTCGCGGAGCTTGAACGGCTCGATAGCGAGGCACGCCGCCGCTACGAAGAGTTCCGTGCGCGAGGGGTGAAACTGCTTAACGCGATCACCGGGAAGGGTGCCGGAGAAGAGCTTGTGACAGAGCAGCGGCGGGCGCAACACGCATTTGCACGGCTGCGCTGGACGCTCGCAAGATCGTTCATGGCGATTGTCGCCGCAGGGGCAGTGTCTGCCGCGGCGCTCGATCGCGAGCAACCAAAAAAAGACACGAAACCTCTCTTTCATGAGACGTTTGAGAGCGTGTTCGAGCAGCCATCCCGCGCCTTGCTCGTTGGAGACTCTGGGAACATTACTGCCGGAGATTCCGAACAGGAACTCTTCAATGCCTTAAGAGAATTTGAAGGGCGGGCGATCTTTCTTCGATTGCGTCGGAAGAAAGATATTGTCTTTTTCTACTTCACCCGCGGCGCTTCAGAGGACGAAATCGAGGAGCTCATGACGCGGCCGGATGGAATCCCGCCCATCCCCCCAGACTACAGCGACGTTATACAAGCCGTGCGTTTAAGCGGCGCAAGTCACCGAAAACTTGAAATCGAAACGCGCATTGTTGATCCTTCCGGGATGTGGACGTTTACGGTTGATCCAAAGCATCCGGAGCTCCGTCATCCTGATCCCGCGAAGCAAGAGGCGCTCCGCCACCTTCAGGATCGCATCGCAACGCCACGCGATGACCGCGAGTCGCTCCGCAACGACATCGAGGCATACTGCGCGGCCTGGAAAAGGCTCGGGGTCAACCTCCGCTACCAGCCGCATCGCAGGCAGCCGAAAGCCGAAACAATCTAGACCGGCACCGCGCACAGGCCTCACCCGCGCGCGAGTGCGAGACCGAAGACGCTCGCAGCGCCAGTGCGTTTCAATACTCGAGCACCAGCAGACAGGGTCGCGCCAGTGGTGACAACGTCGTCAGTGAGGATGATGTGTTGCCCTTCGACAAGCTTAGGGGATAACCCCGAGTTGATACAGAATGCATTCCGGACGTTCTCCTGACGCTCCTTGACCCCTTGGATCTCCACTTGCGGTGTGGTCGGACGAGTCCGTTCGAGAAGGTTTTCGTAGTGAAAACCAAGCCGCTCGGCAATCGCGCGAGCCAACAGTTCGGATTGATTGTAGCCGCGCTCTTTAAGACGGCTTGGATGAAGTGGGACTGCGGTCAAAATAATTCGATTGCTTCTCGACTCGCTCGGCTCGCTCGAAGAATATTGATATTGTTCGAGCTTGCTCGCCTCGCTTCGCGGGCGAAGCAGGTCGAGAACTTCCGATTGCAACAGTGGCGCGACACGCACTCCAAGGATCCCTGCAAGGTCGCGCTTGTGGTGATATTTCATGGCAATGATAAGTTCACGAAGCCGCGGGTGATTATACAGCCCAAACGAAAACACCCCGGAAAGGGGTGTTTTTACTCCGCAGACCTCACAGGTGATCCCGCGCATTGAGACGGAATCGCAGAAGGGACAGCCGTGCAAAACCTGAAGTGGAAGTTCGTCAGTGCAGCGAGAGCAGAGGACGACCCCTTCCTCGCCGCAGAGAAGACAGAACTCGGGGAAAACGGCGTCGAGGATGACATTGCGAAGCGAGATTGCCACGCTCGCTGCGCTCGCTCGCAATGACGTCGTTGGTATTTGTAGGTTCGTAGGAAGTGTGCTAGCGCACCCAACGAACATTATCAATTTTCCACACCTGCCCTTCGCGGAGAAACTTCACTTCAAAGCTGTCTTTTGATGTTGTGCTCCCAGAAGAGCCGGTGTTTGTTTTACTCGTCTGCACCACCACGGTTGCCTTGCCTTCAGGAAGATTAAGTTCCGAGACGTTTGCGCGCAACGCAACAGTGGTCGTGGCGCTGTAGCCGCTACCCGCTTGCCGTTTCGCTGCCTCCTTGGCGATGTAGCCCTCTAACCACGTGGAAAGCGAGCTGGTCATGAACGGCTGGAGATCCCGAAGATTCGCAAACGCATTTTGCGTGGAATACGTGCCAAATCGCTCTGCGATCATCCGAGCGGAAGCTGAAAGCGCCAAACGCGCCTCCTCCTCGCTCGCTGGAACGGATAACTCCACAATGCTGCCGGGGGTCGTCGCAACAGCGGGGAGGGTCTCGTAACTCGTCTGTTCACTGCCGACATCGGATGTCGCCGGGGTGCCAACCGCAGGTGATGACGCTGACTCCTTGGAGTTTGGGACGCTGCCCGAGCCTTCTTGCGTGATCGGAAGTACCCCGCTTAAGACGAGCGTGTTCGGTGATCCCGGAATGACGCCGCCTTCTCGCGCTCGCATTCCAAGCAATACCGCAAGACCCACGACAAGCGCGACGCCTGCCAGCGCGATAAGAATTTTTAGACGAGTAGACATACTCGATAATAACTCATTACTCATTACTCAT
>CAZNTM010000039.1:0-7441 GCA_964576005.1 uncultured Gammaproteobacteria bacterium | reverse complement strand
ACACTTCATGCGCTTGGCGCTTGAGGAGGGGAAGAGGGGGGAAGGGACGACGAGTCCCTATCCGTTTGTTGGCTGCGTGATTGTTCAAGGCAGTCGGGTGGTTGCGACTGGACACACGCAGCCGGCTGGACGAGAGCATGCCGAAGTGAACGCACTAAAAAAACTCCATGGCCGTACGCCGGGAGCAACGCTTTACTCCACCCTCGAGCCTTGTCAGCACAACGATGCCCCCGAGTGTGAGCCGTGCTCAAAGTGGATCGCATGCTCTGGCGTGAAAACGGTGGCGTGGGGCACGAAGGATCCCAATCCAAAAAATAAGGGAGGATCAACAGCGTGGCTCCGAAAGCAGGGGATCACGGTGGTTCGGTATGTGCTCGGGCCGGAGTGTAGGAAACTTCATGAGATTTTTCTTACGAGTCTGGCAAAACAGCGACCGTTTGTTCTCCTTTCTACTGCGGTGAGCCTTGACGGAAAAATTACGTGGAAGAAGGGCGCTTCTCCGGTAAAGTTTTCTTCGCCAGAAGCGTTTGCCCGTGTGCATAAGCTTCGGAGCGTCGTTGACGCGATTTGCGTTGGTGCCCGCACTGTTAGGATAGACAATCCACGCCTCACCGCCCGCCCCATGTTTAGAGGTTCGACCTCTAAACAATTGAGGAATCCGCACCGCGTGATCGTGGATAGCGGGTGTCAACTCTCGCCGAAAGCCCGAGTGTTTCACGCGCCTTCTGGGAGAGTGTTCGTACTGGCGACCACGGACGCTCCTGCAGCTCGTCGTCGAAGGCTCGAACGCGCCGGAGCCACGATCATCGAAACGCCACCAGCTCGCGACGGCCGTGTGAATCTTGAGCAGGCTTTCCACGTCTTCTACCGCGACCACCGCATGACGAGTATCATGATCGAGGGTGGGGGAGAGCTTATCGCTTCAGCACTTCGGGCAGGCCTTGTTGATAAATTCTATTTTTGGTACGCTCCACTGCTCATCGGTGGCCGCGATACGCCAACATCCGTCGAAGGTGAGCATTTGAAAAAATTCTCGGATGCGGTTAGAATCAAGGAGCTCACTGTAGAGCATGTCGGCAGCGATATCCTTATGAGCGGTTACGTTTCTCCATGAGTAAAATATCTTATTCTCATGTTCTCAAGAACATGAGAATAAGAGTTCCCGCAGTATGAAGAACCCAGAAATCGTTCGTGAGCCGGTCACACGCGAGTACTGGACGGAGCATGTCACGGAAGGGTATGGGGACATGGTGAAGGTGGTGGTGGATCTTGCGCGCGGGATTTTGGGGTTGGGTGGCGAGATGCACGTGGACGCCGAGCAGCTTTTGTTGCTTGACGGTTCCAAACAGGAAGATCTCTGGGGAGCGAACGTGTACCCGCAGGCGGATGGGAGCACACGCCTTGAGTTTGATTCCATGATCAACATCAAGCCGCGGCAGGAGAATCGTTCCAATACTGTGCAAGATCCTGCGAGGCGCGAGGCCATTGAGCAAATCGTCAACCGTTTTCTGCTATGAGCGGCTCGGCGATTTCTGCCGAGCGTTGGCAGCGGTTCTCGCTTGCCGAACAACTCGGCAACATCGGCGCCGAGCTCTCTCGCGCAGCGCATCTGAAGCAGAGCGGGCACAACGAGCGACTGTTTGGATCGCTTGACCGCGCGCATGAACTGGTCACGTTGACGATCGCCGATCCCCGTTGGAGCAAACGCCTTCCCGAATTGCTCCGTTTCCGAGAATTGATGAGTGATTGGTATATCGGTGGGAGCAACTATGGAGTTTCGTTTGAAAGTTTGGTAGCATACTGCATGCCGTTTGCGTTGCTCGCGCGAAAGGATCGGTAATGTAACAGCGGAAGTCCCTCGACAAGGCTCGGGACAAAAAATTTGCGGATTTTTTTGGGGGTGTAGTGTCAACGGCTAGCACAAGCGTCTCCAAAACGCTTAGATCTGGTTCGAATCCAGACACCCCTGCCAATTGCAACAGGTCAAATTTTGGTGGCCATACGGCCGCCCGCATTTGCGGGGCGGCCTGCGGAAACCCCGCGGAATTTGTTTAGAGGTTCGACCTCTAAACAATTAAAAGCGAATTTGGAAAATAAAAAGAGAAGAGGGTCGTTGTTGGCAGCAACCCTCTGAAGTGTGTCGGGGCATCTGACCCATCCGGACTACTGCTTGAGGAAGTATTGGAGCTGGCGGCCGGTGAGCCGTTTGTGAGTTCCCGGATGAAGCCTGCGCCACATGAGACGAGCTTCGCCGTTCGGCGGAGCGCAGAACGCCTGATTGGGCTCGGATCGGTCAACGAGAATGGACTGACCCGAATGGAAGCGGGCATTGCACTCGTTGCAGCATCTTGCCGAACCGTCATAGGATGGGGCGTGAAGGTTCATGCTTTCTCCTTAAAGCGTCGTGGTTACCGGACCGTGACCGACTTCGCGAGGTTGCGCGGTTGGTCCACGTCGCGGCCAAGCGCGACCGCGAGGGAGTAGGCCAAGAGCTGTAAGGGCAGCACGGAAATGATCGGCTGGAGCATCGGGTGCGTTTCCGGCACCTCGATTCGCCAACGGCCGAGGTCGCCGATTTGCTCCCGCGTGCACGGCGTGGTGACGAGCAGCAGCGGACTCCCCCTGCCTTTGGCTTCCATGAGGTTACCGACCATGAGTTCGAACACCGCATCGTTGGGCGCGAGTGCGATCGTTGGCACATGCTCATCAAGCATGGCCAAAGGTCCGTGCTTCATCTCGCCGGCGGCATACCCCTCGGCTGTCCGGTACGTGATCTCCTTGAGTTTGAGCGCTCCTTCAAGCGCCACCGGGTAGTGCCAGCCCCGGCCGATGAAGAGGAAGCGCTCGTAGTCAATGAGTTCTTGCGCGATCCCAGAGATCTGCCCGTGTTGCGCAAGGGCTTCTTCCACCTGTTTTGGTAATCCGGTAAGCGCGATGACGAGCTCTCTTCCGTCATCAGGACCGAGATTCCGCTGGCGGCCGAGGAACAGGCTCATGAGACCCAACACCACGAGCTGGGAAACGTAGGCCTTTGTTGAGGCGACACTGATCTCCGGCCCCGCGTTGCAGTAGACCCCCCTTCCGCAGAGCCTTGCGAGTGTGGAACCAACCCGGTTGATGACCCCGAGGGTCACCACCCCCTTGCGTTTGCACTCCGTGACCGCGTCAATCGTGTCTTTGGTCTCGCCAGACTGCGAGACTGCGATGACGAGGTCCTGCTTGGGCGTGAGATGAAGCGTATCCCCGTAGACTTCCGAAGCTTGGTGCGCTTCGGCGTAGTGGATCCCCCCAAAGGAGCGCATCATGTGCACTCCAGTGAGCGCGGCGTGAAACGCCGTGCCTGCAGCAACGAAGATGACGCGCTCGACGTTTCGGAGCTCCTCGCGGATTTCCTCAAAGCCGCCGAGCTTTGCATCTCCGGTTTCGGGCAGCAGTCGCCCGCCATGGTTAAGCGCCATCCGGACGGTGTCTGCCTCTTCCATGATCTCTTTGAGCATGAAATGGGGATAGCCGCCTTTTTGTGCAGCCGAGACATCCCAGAGCGAGATCCGTTCCGGCCGCGTTTCCCCAACCACGCCATCTTCTTGCACCTCGGCCACGTCGCCATCTTGAAGATCAATGATCCGTGCCGTCCACGGGACGATCGCGGCTTCATCAGAGGCAACGAATGTTTCACCCTCTCCTCGCCCGATCTTCAGTGGACTGCCATGGCACGCGACGACGAGCAGATCCGGATGGTGGATACTCATAATCGCGAGCGCGTAGGTTCCGCTCACGCGCTCAAGCGCGCGTTTTGTCGCCTCTAGCAGCACTGGGGTCCTGATATACTCCTCCTCGATGAGGTGGGCGATCAGTTCGGTGTCGGTTTCGGATATACGCCTGTGCCCAGAGAGTTCCCGTTCGAGCTCTAGAAAGTTATCCACGATCCCGTTATGGACCACGAAGATCGTCCCACAGCAGTCGGTTTGTGGGTGCGCGTTTGCGATCGTATTTTGCCCATGGGTCGGCCAGCGGGTGTGACAAATCCCAATCGGGGATTGAAACACTCGACCTGTCAGGAGCTCGACAAGTTCATCTGCGGCGCCGACGCCGGTTTTCGACTTCAGTATTTTCTTGACGACGCTGCATTTGCCGGTTCTATCAAGCAGGGCAATCCCGGCGGCGTCATAGCCGCGGTACTGGAGTTCTCGCAGACCCCGGGGCAGGACTTCCCCTGCGTCCCGATGGCCAATATAGCCAACGATGCCGCACATCGGTTCACCTCCTTATCAGAAGCGTTTCAGTTGTCGAGGGACGAGAAAAGGCAAGAACAGGGAAACCGTAACTGGCAGCGCATGAGACGTCAAGCCTTCTGTTGACTGTTTTTCTCATTCCCTGCTACGATGGAAGACCTCATGCGTATGGCGTTGCGCTCACTCTTTCGACCATCCGGTCGCGGAAAGACCCGCTGGGGGATAGTATTCGTCCTCGCACTCGCATTGGCAGCGGGGCTTGTGGTATTTCCTTCATCGGCGAATCGCGCGATCGGGAAGTACGATGCCGCGGTTGCCGGCATACCGTTGCTCCGGTACGTTGTACTGCCGAAGCTTGAGGAGCGTCCGTTCCGTCTTGGTCTTGATCTTCAGGGCGGCACCCAGCTTGTGTATGACGCCGATATCTCCCGGGTGCCGCTCGCTGATCGCACTGCCGCGCTTTCTGGCGTGCGCGACGTCATTGAGCGGCGAGTGAATGCCTTTGGGGTATCCGAACCGATTGTCCAGACTGCAAAAACCGGAGAACGGTGGCGCGTGCTCGTGGAACTTGCAGGGATCAGCGACATTCAGGCTGCAATTAATCTCATTGGGGAAACGCCGTTGTTGGAGTTCAAGGAAGAAAATACCGACAAGCCGCGCGAACTTTCTTTAGAGGAGGAGAAAGCGCTTGAGGCCGCAAACGAGAAGAAACGACGCGAGGCGCGAGATCTGCTCGGGCGCGTTCGCTCCGGAGAGGATATCGCAGCACTTGCCCGGCAGGTATCAGAGGATCCGGCAGGCGTTCGCGATAACGGCGGCGACATTGGATTTATTGCCAAGGAGGGGGCGCACGACGCGCTCGTCAAAGCCATTGAGCAATCAAAGATCCAGCCGCCGGCGTTCGTCCCGGTCGTTGTCGAGGACGAGCAGGGGTTTGTTGTGGCAAGAGTCGAGGAGATTCGTTCAAGCGAGCGGGAGGTCCATGCCCGACACCTGCTCATCTGCTATACGGATGCCATTGCCTGTACGAAGCCACGCTCCAAGGACGAGGCGAAAAAGAAAGCCACGGAACTTAAAGTACAGGCAACGCGAGAGAATTTTGTCCAGCTCATTAAAGAAAATTCAACCGAGCCGGGCGCTGCCGAGCGGGCAGGAGACCTCGGGTATTTCCGACGCGGACAGATGGTGAAGGAATTTGAAGAGGCGGTGTTTGCGCAAGGCGTCGGGACGATTTCCGATGCCGTTGAGACGCCGTTTGGGTTTCACCTCATTGAGAAACTCGACGAACGCGCGGTTACCGAGTATCGCGCGCGCCGGATCTTTTTAAAGAAGAAACTTCCGACCGATATCGTCCCTTTGCCAGAGCCGTGGAAGTACACGGGGCTTACCGGCAAGCAGCTCCGGCGCGCCGAGGTGCAGTTTGATCCGAACACGAATGAGCCAATTGTTTCTCTTGAGTTTAACGATGAAGGAAAGAAGCTCTTCGGCGATATCACGAGCCGCAACGTTGGCAAGACCGTTGCAATTTTTTTGGACCGGCAGCCGATTAGCATTCCGCGGGTCAACGAGGCGATTACCGGCGGCTCCGCAGTCATCACCGGAAGATTTGATGTGAAAGAAGCGAAACTCCTTGCCCAGCGACTCAATGCCGGCGCTCTTCCGGTACCGATTCAGCTCGAAGCGCGTCGGCTTATTGGGGCGAGCTTAGGCAAAGAGTCGCTTGAGCGTTCCCTTGCTGCCGGCCGGATTGGGTTTTTGCTCGTGGCACTTTTCATGATCCTCTATTACCGGTTGCCCGGGCTGCTTGCTGTTCTTTCCCTTGGGCTTTACACCCTGATGCTGTTGGCGATTTTCAAGCTCGCTCCGGTGACGCTTACCCTTGCCGGGATTGCCGGAGTGGTGCTCTCCCTTGGGATGGCGGTTGACGCGAATATTCTCATCTTTGAACGTCTGAAAGAGGAATTGCGCGCCGGCCGCGTTCTTGAATCGGCGATCATCGAAGGGTTTAAGCGGGCGTGGAGCTCCATTCGGGATTCAAATGTGTCGAGCCTGATCACCGCTTTCATCCTCATCGCGTTTACCGCAAGCGCGGTCAAAGGGTTTGCCGTGACGCTCTCCATTGGTATTTTACTTTCGATGTTCTCGGCGATCACGGTCACCCGCACCCTCCTGCGGCTTACGAGTCCGTGGCTCGGGAAGTATGCGTGGCTGTGGGGCGGCCAGACACAGCCACTCGTCACTCGCCACTAGCCACTGGTATGCACGCATTTTCTATTGCACACTATTGGCTAGGAACAAGTGGCTAGGAACTCTTTACTATGTTCCCAATCATTGCCTACCGTCGCCTCTGGTATACCATCTCTGGCATTCTCTTTACCGCAAGCGTCGTCGGGCTGCTCGTATTCGGAGTTCGGCTTGGCATTGATTTTACCGGCGGCACGATGATGGAGGTCTCGTTTGCGAATACCGCGCCCTCCACGGAGCAACTCGTCGTGGCGCTTGAGCCGTTTAATCTCGGGAGCATCGGCGTGCAGCCGCTTGGGGAGAGGGCGCGCATCTTGCGTTTCCGGCCGGTGGAAGAAGCTCTCCGCGAGGAAATTTTTCAATCCATCGTTTCGAAGTTTGATCCCGGGAAGAAAGGGTCGGTGATCCTCTCGCGGGCGGAGTCTATCGGCCCAACGTTGGGTCGGGAGCTCAAACGCAAGACTATTGAGGCGATCATCCTTGCGATTTTGGCCATTGCTCTTTACATCACATGGGCGTTCCGGAAAGTGTCCCAACCGGTGAGAAGTTGGAAATACGGGGTGTGCACGATCCTCGCGCTCTTTCATGACGTTACGATCCCCGTGGGGCTCTTTGCCTACCTCGGGAGATTCTCCGGCACGGAGCTCGATGGCTCAATTGTCGCGGCGTTGCTCACGATCCTTGGATTTTCGGTCCATGACACCATTGTGGTCTTTGATCGCATCCGGGAGAATCTCCACCTCTACAAAGAAGAGTTCGCTTCGGTGGTGAATCGCAGCGTCAATCAGACCATTGCCCGCTCCATCAACACCTCGCTCACGACCCTGTTGGCGCTTGTGGCAGTGTACCTCTTTGGCGGAACTTCCACGCAAACGTTTGCGTTGGCGATGATTGTCGGGATCATTGTTGGCACCTACTCTTCAATTTTCATCGCCTCGCCGCTTTTAGTAACATGGCATCAGTGG
>CAZNTM010000038.1:2052-7467 GCA_964576005.1 uncultured Gammaproteobacteria bacterium | reverse complement strand
CGCAAGAGCAAGGCTCCTCGGCGATGTGCGCGTCAGGGGAGTTTTTGTTTCTATGCCCAGTAGTGAAACTTTCGCTGCTGGCGCATACGCCCTCCGACCGCGGTCGGAGGGGCGAAAGTTCTACTACTGGGTATGCCCGCGCTTATCGGAAAGAAAGTAAACATGACCCAAGTCTTTACCGAGGACGGGACGCGTGTCCCGGTGACGGTGCTTTCTGCAGGACCCTGCGTTGTCGTTGGCGCGCGTGAAATGAAACGCGATGGCTACCGTGCGCTTATCTTGGGCTATGGATTCCGCAAGCGCCTTTCCAAACCGCTTTCGGGGATGCTGAAGCATTTTGGTCAGTTCCGCGTGCTCCGGGAGTTCCGTGATGCCGGAAGCGCTGGGGAGATCGCGGTGGGATCGTCCGTTGATGTGAGCGTTTTTCCGGTTGGACAGCGCGTCAGTGTTGTGGGGACTGCCAAGGGTCGCGGTTTTCAAGGCGTGGTGAAGCGCCATGGATTTCATGGGCACCCTCCGACGCACGGCCACAAAGACCAAGAGCGCATGCCGGGGAGCTCTGGCGCCGGCGGAGTGCAGCGCGTGTTTCCCGGACATCGGATGCCCGGGAGAATGGGAGGGAATCGGGTGAGCATTTCGGGACTCACGGTGGTCAAAGTTGATCCGAGGCGCAATGAGCTCTGGGTCTCCGGGGCCGTGCCGGGGGCACGCGGGAGCATCGTGCTCATAACGAGTAAACAGTAAACAGATATGCCAACGGTGCCGGTCTACAACAGCGAAGGCAAGCAGGTTGGAGAGCAGACGCTTTCCGATGCGGTGTTTGGTGTTCCCCTGAAAGATCATGTGGTGAGCGCGGTGGTTGAATCCCTTCAGGCAAATGCGCGGCGGGCAGTTGCCCATACGAAGCACCGCGGAGAGGTTCGCGGCGGCGGCAAGAAGCCATGGAAGCAAAAAGGGACTGGCCGGGCGCGGGCAGGATCCATCCGTTCCCCGCTTTGGCGCGGCGGCGGCGTTATCTTCGGCCCCCGCAGTGATCGGAATTTTTCAAAGAAGGTGAATGCGCGCCTTCGGCGCGATGCGATCCGGATGTGCCTTTCCGATAAAGTGCGCGATCATCGTTTCTGTGTTGTGGATCAATTTTCCGCGATCACTCCGCAAAAGACAAAAGCAGCCCACGCGGTGTTCCGTACGCTCGGTCGCGCCACCGGTTGCGCATTTGGTCGCACCCCGACGATGTTGCTCGTCGGCCGCGAGGATACGCTTGCCCGCATCACCCGAAATCTCGCGACGGTTCATCCGACGAGGGTTGAGCAAATCAACGCGTTGACCCTGACTGCTCACCCCTATCTCATTGCGTCGCGTGAAGCCGTCCTCGATCTTGAGTCGCGCTTTCAAAAAGCGATGTAAATCCTATGCCCCTTGGCAACGTTTTTACCAAACTGTTTAAAAGCGAGGACGCGCAACGCAAAGAGCGCGAGACGGCTATGCAAAGCGTCAGCGTCCCTTCAGCCACAGAGAAACCGCTTGCGCGTTTGCTCATCCCGTGGCAGACCGAGAAGACAGGAAGAGCGCAGCAGGAAAACCACTACACGTTCCTTGCGCCAATTGACATGAACAAACGGGTTGCTGCCGATGCGTTCCGGGCCCTCACCGGGGTAAAGCCGACCCGGGTGGCAGTGGGTTGGGTCTATCCACGTTCTTCGTCCGGTCGCGGGAAGAATCGGCGTCGCGCAAAGAAAGTGCGCATCACCGTCGGGAAAGGAGTGCGGGTGAATGTTTCCAGTGGTGAAAAGCAAGAGAAGCAAGAGAAGTAATGGTCGGACAGTATGCCCTTGCGAAAGCTCTATCCGCTCACGAATCCGCGTCGGATCGCCACCTCACCGACGTTTTCGGAGATTACAAAACACAAACCAGAACGGTCGCTGCTGCTTGCGAAGCGTCGCAGCGGGGGCCGGAACTCCAGCGGTCGGATTACCGTGCGCCATCGCGGCGGAGGGGCAAAGCGCTTTATCCGCATCGTGGATTTTCGTATGGAGCGACTCGATGTCCCGGCAAAAGTGCTCGGGATTGAGTACGATCCGAACCGGAGCGCGCGATTGGCGCTTGTTCAGTACCCGGACGGTGAGCGCCGGTACATTTTGGCTCCGGATCTCTTGGTCGTTGGCCAGTCGGTCGTTTCCGCTTCTGGCGCGCTTGCCAACTACTCGATCGGCAATCGGGCCGAGCTCCAGCATCTGCCCGTCGGGACGTTGGTACACAACATTGAGCTCAAGCCCGGCCAAGGAGGGGTGCTCGCGCGCGGCGCCGGCAACGCATCGCAGCTCCTTGCGATTGATGGGGCATGGGCGCATCTGAAGCTCCCGTCCTCTGAAGTGCGGATCGTCCCAAAGATCTGCCGGGCTTCGATTGGCGTCGTCTCCAATCCGGACCATCGGCTGCGCATTTTTGGATTGGCCGGCATCCGTCGGCATCTCGGGTGGCGACCGAGCGTGCGCGGGAAAGCCATGAATCCGGTGGATCACCCGCACGGCGGAGGAGAAGGGAAGCAGCCCATTGGATTGACGCATCCGAAGACCCCGTGGGGGAAGAACGCCTTGGGGGTCAAAACGCGGCGGCCGAAGAAACACTCAAGTCGAATGATCCTTCAACGGAGGAGTAAAAAGTAACTATGTCACGCAGTCTGAAGAAAGGACCCTTTGTCGACCCGAAACTCCTTGAGCGTCTGAAGAAGCTCAAGCCGAACGACAAGACGGTTCTTAAAACCTGGTCGCGCGATTCTACGGTGATTCCCGAGATGGTGGGATTGACGATCGCGGTTCACAATGGTAAAGTGCACGTCCCCGTGCTCGTGGTGGAGAACATGGTCGGCCATAAGCTCGGGGAGTTTGCGGCAACACGGCGGTTCCTCCGTCACGGCGGCCGCATGCAGCGCGAGTTGGAGGTGAAAGCGCAGGAAGCGGAGAAGAAGGCGCTCGAGGCGGCAAAGGCAACAACGGAAGTGAAAAAGTGATATGCCGGAATACCGCGCGACCCTCCGATATCTTCGTCAGTCTCCGCGCAAGGTGCGACTGCTTGCGGAATCGCTTTCGGGATTGCGCGTGCCCGAGGCAGAATCCCGCTTGCGGTTTTCTGTCCGTTCGGCAGCTGTGCCGTTGCGAAAGCTCATCCTTTCCGCAGCGGCAAATGCAAAGGAGCTTGGGAAGGTGAACGAGGAGGATCTCGTCCTGAAAAGCATCACGGTCGGCGGCGGACCGACCCTGAAGCGGTTTCGCCCGCGGGCGTTTGGCCGGGCTGCGCCGATCCGGCGTCGGACAAGCCACATCGCCGTCGTGCTTGAGGGGAGTGCACCAGCGCACCGTCGTTCTGGACCGGCTCCGTCAAAGATCGTTGAGACTCCCGTGTCGCCTCCGGAGCGTCCCGAGCAAAAGGGGGATGTGAGCGCCACTGCTTCTGTACGCGAGCAAGAGCATCCGAAGATCGCGACTCCGCCGTCGGTGGTGAAGGAACGAGCCCGGGGATTCATGCGTCGGTTTTTTCAACGGAAAAGCGGAATGTGACGCGAGAGAAGCGAGCGTCATCCTGAGCCAAGTCGAAGGATCTCCTATGGGACATAAAGCACATCCGAAAATCATGCGCATCGCGGTGCTCTACAGTTGGCCATCACGGTGGTTTTCCCGTGGGAAGGCATACGCGAAGTATCTCCGCGAGGATGTCGAGCTCCGTAAGTATCTTTTTGGCAGTTTTCGGGATGCCGGTATTGCGGAGGTCGAGGTTGAGCGTGGGGCGAACACCGTGACGATCACCGTTCACGCCGCGCGGGTCGGGGTGATTATCGGGCGAGGCGGAGCAGGGCTTGAGGAACTGCGGAAGGCATTGGTGCGGAGATTCTTTCCGCAGTTTCTGCCAAAGAAAGGGACGCGCGGCAGCGGAGGGCTCAAGCTCAACATCGTTGAGGTCACTCGTCCGGCGCTCTCTGCTCCGGTGGTTTTACAGAGCATGGTCACTGATCTTGAGCGCCGCATTCCATTTCGGCGCGTGCTTCGGCAGACGGTGGAACGGGTGGAACGCGCAGGGGCGCAAGGAGTGAAAGTAACCGTCTCCGGTCGTCTCGGCGGAGCCGAGATCGCGCGCGTGGAAAAGCTTGGCAGCGGAAAGATTCCTCTCCATACGCTGCGCGCTGATATTGACTACGCTGCCGGCATGGCGCGGACCACGTATGGAGCCATTGGGGTAAAAGTGTGGATTTATCGAGGAGAGATATTTGAGGAAAAGTCCAAATTCCAAAATCCAAATGACCAATCAAACCAAAAATCCAAAGCATTTGTCATTTGAACTTTGACATTCTGATTTTTCATTCCTATGTTGATGCCCCGCAAAGTCAAACATCGCAAATGGCAGAAGCGATCAAGTTCCAGCCCCGCGTCGCAGAAGACGTCGCTTGCCTTTGGGACGTTCGGCCTCAAAGCCCTTGAGGAGCGGTGGGTGACTGCCCGGCAGATCGAAGCGGCGAGAAGGACCATCACCCGGAGCCTCAAGCGCGGAGGGAAGTTGTGGATCCGGATCTTTCCTGACCGGCCGGTGACCTTCAAGGGGCTCGAAGTGGTCATGGGCGGAGGCAAGGGGAGCGTTGATCACTACGTGTGCCCAGTGCGGCCGGGAATGATCCTTTTTGAGATTGACGGGGTGCCGGCAGAGAATGCCAGATCCACCCTCTCTGCGGCGCAGTATAAGTTGCCGTTAAAAAGCCGGCTCATTAGCCAAGAATGAGCGTATGGGATCTCGACGATTCACCGGGAAGGTTGTTTCAAACCGGATGGCAAAGACGCTCGTCGTCTCTGTTGCTTCGGTTTTCCAGCACCCGAAGTACGGCAAGCGCCTTATCCGTCACCGGAAGTTTCATGTGGATACGGATACCCCAGAATCTTCCCCGGTCGGCTCAACGGTCACGTTTGAGGAGTGCCGGCCGATGTCGAAGACCAAACGGTGGCGAGTGATTGAGAAATTAGTAATTGGTAATTAGTAATTGCCGGTTTCTTCATTACGCTATGATCCAACACCGAAGCATGCTCTCCGTTGCAGATAACTCTGGCGCGAGACGCGTGCAGTGTATTCGGTTGCACGGGGGATACCGAAAGCGCTACGCGAGGATCGGCGATATCATCACGGTCGCGGTGAAAGAAGCGCAACCCCATGCGACGGTGAAGAAGGGAGAGGTTGCCCACGCGGTCGTCGTGCGCACCCGCAAGGAGATTGTTCGCGCCAATGGTGTTGGGTTGCGCTTTGATGATAACGCGGTGGTGCTCGTTGATCAGAAGAGTAAAGAACCGCGGGCAACGCGCATCTTCGGTCCGGTGCCCCGGGAGCTCCGTGCCCGCGGGTTTACGAAGATCATCTCGTTGGCGCAGGAAGTGATAT
>CAZNTM010000038.1:0-1952 GCA_964576005.1 uncultured Gammaproteobacteria bacterium | reverse complement strand
CCAATCGCGGCAAGAGCGGGAAGGTGTTGGCGGTTTTTCCGACCACATCGCGCGTGGTCGTGGAGGGATTAAATCTCGTTCGCAAACATCGCAAGCCGCGTCGTCCCGGAGAGAAGGGCCAGAAAATCGAGTACCCGAGAAGCGTTCCGTTTGGCACCGTCATGCTCCGCTGTAGTGCCTGTAAAGCTGCCACGCGCGTCGGCTTTCGATTGGAGGCCGGTGGGAAGAAGCAGCGGGTGTGCAAGAAGTGCGACGCGCTCATCCCATAAGCGTATGCGCGGATTGTATCAACGGTATATCACGGTCGTGCGTCCGGAGCTTCAGCGGGAGCTCGGACTCTCCAATGTTTTATCAGCGCCAAAAATTGTCAGGATTGTTCTTGACGTCGGCTGTAATGTCAATCTGCAGAAAGATCCGAAATTCCTCGAGACGGTCGAACGGACGCTCGCGCGCATCACCGGTCAGCGGGCCGTTGCAACACGCGCGAAGAAGTCAGTCGCAAGTTTTAAAATTCGGCAGAATCAGGTCGTTGGATTTATGGTAACGCTGCGCGGGCAACGGATGTGGGATTTTCTTGAAAAGCTCATTGTTGCGGTGTTGCCCCGGACGCGGGATTTCTGGGGAATCTCCGAGCAGGCGGTGGATGCGTCCGGGAACCTCTCGATTGGATTCAAGGAGCACCTCGCATTTCCGGAGATCCGTTCGGATGAAGTCGAGCGCATTCACGGGTTGGGAATCACGGTGGTTGCCTGTGCAAAATCGCGCGAAGCGGCGATCGCCCTGTACCGGCTCCTTGGTGTTCCGCTAAAGAAAGAGTGAGCAGTTATGGCAACGAAAGCACAACGGGTAAAGTCGCGCGCTTCGCTTCTGTACCCCAAATTTTCCACTCGGGTGGTGCGGCGGTGTTGGCGCTGCGGAAGAAAACGCGGCTACCTTCAGGATTTCCAGCTCTGCCGCATTTGTTTTCGGGAGCTCGCGAACCGCGCAGAGATTCCCGGCGTGCGCAAATCAAGTTGGTAAATGGGCAGATATGACCGATCCTATCGCAGACATGTTAACGAGAATCCGCAACGCCCTTGCTGTTGGCAAGCAAGAGGTGACAATGCCGTTTTCGGGTCTCAAGGAGCGGATCGCAAAGATCCTCGAAGCTGACGGGTGGATTGAGCGCGTGGAACGTCTTGAGCGCAAGCCGCAGTCGTTGCTTGTGGTCCATTTGAAGTACGAGCCGGATGGGACGCCGCGGATTCGACACCTCAAGCGCGTTTCAACTCCCGGAGCTCGTCGCTACGTCGGCAAGGATGCGTTGCCGCGGGTGCTCAACAACATGGGAATCGCGATCCTTTCGACGTCTCAAGGAGTGGTGACGAACCGCCACGCGCGTCGGCTTGGGATCGGGGGAGAAGTGTTGTGTGAGATTGCATGAGTATGTCCAAGATCGGCAAGCGACCCATTGAACTTCCTTCAACCGTTGAGGCGACGATTGAGGGTCAGCGCATTCGTGTGCGCGGGCCAAAGGGGGAGCTGGAGCGGATTTTACCCAAAGAGGTTACCGTTGCCTTAACAGGATCGCAGCTCGTCATCCGGGTGGCGCATCCCGAGGAAAAATTCGAGCGTTCACTCTGGGGGCTTAGCCGTTCCCTGATTGCGAATATGGTGAGCGGCGTCCTTACCCCCTATGAACGAAAACTTGAAATTCAAGGCATCGGGTACCGGGCAGCGAGCAGCGGCTCGACTCTTACCCTCGAAATCGGGTATAGTCATCCGGTGGTTTTTCCGCTGCCAAAGGGGATCGAGTGTGTCATCGAAAAGAACATCGTCACCCTTCGCGGCATTGACAAGGCGCTGCTGGGGCAGACCGCCGCTCGCATCCGGGCGTTGCGAAAACCAGAGCCGTACAAGGGGAAAGGGATCCGATTTGTCGGTGAGGTCGTTCGAAAGAAGGCGGGGAAAGC
>CAZNTM010000037.1:0-7585 GCA_964576005.1 uncultured Gammaproteobacteria bacterium | reverse complement strand
CGACATCCTGCCGGCTACCTCGACGCCGGACGACCACGAGCTCGTCCGTGCCCTGCCACGAGACCCGAAGGTCTTCGTGGTCCTGCCCTGCACACCACCGCGACCAGCGATGGCCCATAATCTTCTCGTTACCGTTCTTGTCCTTTCCCAGGACCAAGTCGGCAACGTACAGGTGCGGTTTTGCCGGTCTGCCGGCAATGGCGGCGACCCGCTTGCCATCATTGCTGACAGCAAGCTGGCTCACCTCTCGCTGACCGCCGGGCAGCAAAATGTTCTCGAAGTCGAAGTTGAAGTCGAGGCCCCCATTCTTGCAGCCGCCGCTGCCTTCGGCCCCGAGCAGAAACGGGAGAACCGCGAGCAGCACGAACACGACGTTCTTTTTCACAACTACCTCCAGATTGTAAAAGAGTTTACGATGCCATATTTATACCATACCCCTTGACTTTTGTCAAGAATTTTGCTACCTTATAAGCAACGTTAGAAAGGTGTCTTTGACAATGAAAACTCTGGTTTTGTTCGTGGGGCTTGTTATTGCCCCAATGCTGTTCGCCGATTCCGAGCTCACGTACGAGGAGCTTGATGGCAGCTACCATAAAGCTGCCGTAAAAGAACTCACGGAAATCGTCAACCGGCTACGGAAAGGCGTACGGGACACGACCATCTCATACAACGAGTTCCAGCTCGATGTGTGGAGATTGCTCGCAACCCGACACTATTCCAAGCCAGTGACCTTCCGCGAGCTCAAAACCTCGCGGCCGGAAATGCGAAGACTCGTCGCCGAGAAGCGACGCCGTCACCCAGAATACAAAAACAACCTGCGCGATCGGCAGATTGACGCATACCTCATAACTGCGGACCCGGAGTTCGCGCGCTAGGAGGCGCAATGGAAATGGAAATTCCCGCCTATGTCTTCATAGGGGTGGCCATAGCGATCCTGCTTGCAATTCGACTGGCCAAAGTCGGCCGTCGCTCGCAGAAGCGACAGGTTTGCCCTGTTAGTCCTTACACTGCAGGGCAGCTCCATCGCTATGTTTCCATTCCGCTGCTCCGCAACTCCGAGCAGGACCCAGTCCTGCTCGTGATCATCGAACAGGGCCGCAGGGCGCTCTTCCTGCTGCCAACACCCAAAGGATGGGAAAAAGCAGTGCGGCTGTCTCCACATTTCCTCTCCGAGGAGATTTGGCAACAGCTCGAGCAAGAAGCTCGAGAGCGCCCGGGAATGTCGCTTCACGCCTAAGGCGAGGGAGAAGAAGGTGCGTCCCCTTCTTCTGCCCTCGCCGTTTTCATTTCTCACTGCACTTCTTCTTTCCGGTGCCCCAGCGCTCGATGTGAACATGAGGATCAGCCTCCTCGACTTTCGCGCGCGCTTTAGCTGAAAGCTCTGAACAGAGCTCCGGATTGGCCAAATCCCACGCTTCATTTAAGGCAAAGCAAAGTTCGCCTTCTTTATAGAGACCGACGACGATATTCCAAAATTCGTTCACGCGAGTGGCCTCTGACTTTTCAATGCGTATCTTCTTTCCCGTCGCTGGATCTTGGGTAACATATCCTCGTAAACTAATATCAAGAGCGCAACCAAGCTTATGGCATGGGGAATCGTGCTGTTTGGACGGAGGGTGGCCTTCGGTAACGATCCAGGCGCCAACTTGTTTTCTAGGATCCACAGTTTTCTCATCGTGCGCCTTGACGCGACGCTTGAGTTCTTCAACGACTCCAACGAGAGACTCCACCGCCCGTTTTCCTGTTCCGGCCTTCACCCCAAGGTAGCCAGTCGTCGTACCGTCTGGTTTGGGAAGTGCGATAAGCTTTTCTCCAATGCAGCGCTTCCCAAGAATGAGCGGACACTTCAACTTCTGGGGGCGCACGACTTCCCGATCCGGCGGAAGTTTACAACGGTCTTCAAGCGGAATCGCGGCAGCCGTAGCCTGCGTTGGGAAAAACAGGATAAACGTGACCATGAGGGAAAGAAAAACCACATTCATATCCTTACCGCGGCCGGTCTGCCTTAATCGGCGCTCTGCGCTGGAGCGCAAAGACCACTTTCTCTCCGACGTCAAACTGTTTATTTTTGCTCGTATCAATGAAAACAAGCACCTCCGCCGCGATGATCTCGGGACTGCCAAACCGCGAGTTCACCTCGCGGATGAAATCCCGAAACTTCCCGAGCTCGGCAGCATGCTCGGCCGCGAGCGTATAAGAAATCGTGACCGTCGCCTTCTTACCCGACGGCGCAATCGTCAGGGCATCCGCCGGGATTGGTAACTTGATGGCTTGTTTCGCCCGATCTCCCCATTCCTCCTTTGAAAAAAAAGCAAACGATCCCTTCCCCTGCAGATTAAGGAGGAGTGTCAAACCCCTCTCCTGAATCTCCTTGAGCAACGCCGCGTCATTTGGAAGCTCTCCGGAGGCACTCAAACTCACGCTGCCTCCCTTAAGATCGCTTGCGTAAAAATCCCGGGTTTTAAGAAGTGGATACGCTTTGCCGTCCACCGTAAGCGTGAGGTCCTTGATTTTCCCCGCTCCTTTCTCTCCGTTTGCTGCCGAATCGCGTAACGCCGGAGGAGCGCCGGAAAGCGCACTACAGACGAGCTGGAGTTTCGCCCCAGAGGTCGCCGCGCTTCCCATAGGAAAAAGCAGAATGAGCAAACCGATGATCCCTTGATACTTCATACTTTATACTTTCTCCTTCACTACGACCCCTTTTTCCGGCTTCGGCCAAGCGGACTGCCGCGGAGCACAGAGAAAAGCTCTTTCCCTCCCTCATCAAACCCTTTGAACCTCCACCGCGTGATGGCACGCTGGATGTTCGCGCGCTGTCCTTTAAGATCCTGAAGCGCCTCCACGGGCAGCGCGTACTCGATAAAACGCTCCTTCTTCTCATTGGTTTTGACTGGCAACTTCTTCATGTCAATGACAAATGTGAGTTTCTCCGCAATCTTCCGCAGCCGATCAATCCCGCTCATCCAACCGGTGAAACGTTTGCACCAAATCTTACTTGTCGGGGGGTCGCACATCTTCCCGTCTGCATAGAGGTCCAAAACGAGCGAGAGTCGTTTCGGAATCACCGTCTCTGGCTTTAAAATGATACGCACCGTGACTTTTGGAAACACATTATCACTCATGTTCTCTCCCAAGAGATCGCTCATGAAGAGGTTGCCAAGGATATCAGCCTCTCCGGTCCAGTCGGCGCCTGCGCTGCTGATCATCACCGCTTTTACCGTGCCGATTACTTCATTCGGAACCGTCGGAGCAAACCCGACGTAATACAGTGGGAAAAAATGAACAAACCCATGGGAGGCTTGGCCCGCAAGCGGGACGCCGAGCATCAGCGCCATGAAAGCGAGGAGTAGTGATCCAGAAGCTAAGCTCCGGATGGAGCCGAAGCTAAGCTTCTCTCGACCAGACAGGCGCAAGAAGCTTAGCTTCGGGATTTTAAATGATCCATCGCGAAGCTTAGCTTCTGGATCGAATTTGAAGAATGGCATCATACTACTGAATAAATCTCATCACTGCCGGACACCGAAGGTCAATGGGCAGCAGCCCTTTTGCGCTCCGTCGCTGATTGACCGCCTTAAGCATGTTCGCGGCTTGCTCCCGGTCTCGCTCGAGCTCGGGCGTTCTTATGGCAACTTCGGGGTTGCAGTACGGCGTGCCGGAGTCAAAGGCGATGAGCGCACTCCTGCCGCGAGTTTCAAAAAACTTCAATAACGGAATGATTGTGGAACCTTTACGAAGATTCAGCTCTCGAATTTTCATGGTGACCGAAACCGAATCGTTAATCGCAAGCCCATCCAGTGGAGGCAGCGCATCCCAGCCATTTTCCCGGAACTCAATCGTGAGCTCGTCTTTGACCAACGCGCCGGGTGCAAGTGTTTTCTTTACAGTTATTTTCCAATCCTCTAATTTCTCCTCAATTTCAACCGGCACAAAGCTCATCCGCGGCAAGGTTGGAAATGAAACATTCTCAATAGTCAACTTCTTCATCTTCGGCAATCCTTGGAAGATGATGAGACCATTTGTGGCGATCTCGCGCAACACCACTTCCTCCACATGCTCAAATGGCGGGATCCGCAGATCGCCGTCGAGCTTCCATTTTTCCACGATAAGCTGGCGCGTACCCGGGAATAAATTAACTTCTCCCTGATGTTTGTAGATAGCATCCCAGAGATCGTTGGCAAGCAGTGGCACGCTGACAATCCCAAGCCCGCGCATGATGAGACTGCCAGTGGCCCCGACAACTCCGCCAACCGGACGGAACAACGGAGCAGCGTAACTCCTGATATAGCTCCATGCAACCGTGGCAAGCGACGGAAAAAGCTTTAAACCAAACCCGGGGATTGACTGATAGGATCGAGTGATCGTGATAACCGGCTCTGTCGCTCCTGTAGGCAGAAAAACCTCATAGGTGAATCCGCCGAGTCGGGTGGAAACGTCAAATTTCGTCCGAAACCAAGGATGTTCGCGCACGATGCCGACAATCTCATTGAGCGCCCGGGCATTGCCCTCTCGGATCGCTTCCATGTGTTTTATTGCTCGACCAAACAACTCCGCGTCTTTCTCCATAAGCCCCTTTTCCGTGAGCATTAACTCGTAAGGGGTGGCATAATTGGGCGAGCCCTTAAGTCTGCTAAGATCATACGGATCATAGGGTTTGGCAAGCTCTTTCTCAACGTGCTCAAACGCCTGCTTCATGGCCTCTGCTATTTTCTGCTCAAGCTGAATTTGCTTCCGGCGATCGAGCACGGCTTGGGGAATGGTGCGATTATCTGTTGGAATCGTTTCGTCAGAAACTGCCGCTCTCACCTCTGTCGCTTCCTCTCCTGCAACCGGTCCGGTCGCGCCACAATTCTTCTTCTCAATGCATTCGGCAAGCGAATCCATGGCATCCACCCAGAGCGCAAACCGAGCCGAAGCCCGTTGCTCTTGAAATCCAGCATCTTCCTCCATATGATCTTCGCGTCCTCCTGCCTCAAGCAGTGGCTCAATGAGTGTTTTTCGAATTTCCTTATCAATGCCAACCGCAAGGCGCATCGCGCTGGCTCCATAACGATCAAGGACGAAACGAAGTGACGCATACGGCTCTGGCAAGGCAGGATCTTCAGGTTTAAGAAGATCCTCGATATCTTTAGTGTCTGCTCCGCTGCTCTTAAGATCATGAAGCCACTGTACGACGCGCACCCGATCTTCAAAGGCCTCAAGAATCGGCATCAACGCTGCTGGCGAGGCGCCGAAATTGCACGCGCGATCAAAGGAAGCCGTGACAAGCGCGCGCGCAAGCTTGCGCTGCAAAATAAGCGGGGACTCCTCGGGATCGAGCAGGATGCGCGCCGGTTGCCCATCGTTGGCTGGCACGTAGCCAGAATAGGGAAGAGAATCGTCGCTACTCCACTGGATGTTTCCCTCCCCAATCTGCTGCGCAAGCTCCCAAAGGTACTTGTCCCGAAGTCCAGTTTCGGCAATGTCTCCGTTATCGGTAAACCGCAATGGATAGACATTGAGCAGCGCCAGCGGGGAGGAATCCGGCTCAACAAAGTTTGCGCTTGTCACGGTCCAGGTGCCTGCCCGCAACAGAAAATCCAATGGCATGCCAAGCCCTGTGGCAGCCTTCTCGAAAACCGGCTCAAAACGATCGCCCGCTTGGGCGTATGCCGGCGTTGGACTCACGGCGCGTAACGCAACCCCGACAAGATTGGAGCACGTCGAACCCGCTACGCTCTTCCCGGCAACACGCTCTTGCGTCAAGGGTCGAAAGAAAACTCCAAGGCCAAGGAACAGGGCGGTCGTAAGGCTTATGAGCAAGAGTCGGCGAAAACGAAGCATATCACTACTATACCATCAGAACCGAATATCTGCCTGCGGCAGGAGTTTCTTAATCCTCTGCTGTTCTGAAGCGGACAAGGCGTTTCCAGTAAGAAAAAACGTCTTGAGGCCCTTGAGATTGCCAATGGAAGCCGGGAGTTTCGTGAGTTTATTGTCGTTGAGGTAGAGCACTTCGAGTTTCTCAAGATTGCCAAGCGCTTCTGGTATCGTTGTGAGTTCGTTGCGGTAAAGCGAGAGCGTCTTGAGGTTCTTGAGGCTTCCCAGAGTTTGCGGAATCGCAGAGAGGTTATTCACGTGTACCACGAGCTGCTCCAATTGCTCAAGCTCTCCAACCTCGGCAGGCAGTTGTTTCAAACCAGTGGTTGAAAGGTTAAGTTTCTTGAGATGCTGGAGCGTTGAGAGTTCGGAGAGGTTTGTTGGCGCAGGCTGACCGGCAAGATCAAGTTCGCAAACCCCTTCAGGTTTTTTGAGCGCCTCGGACAAACTCTTTGAGGGTGTGGAGTTACACGGGACAGAGCGCAAAACCACTTTTGGTTTTACAACGGCGGGTGTTGCTGATGGCGGTAGAACAGAAGCTAAGCTTCCCGCGGGATATTGTTCAGAAGCTAAGCTTCCCATGGGAAGCTTAGCTTCTGTTCCACTGGGAAGCTTAGCCTCTCCAACAACTGGCGCCTGACAAACATACACACTCATCCGCCGGCGCAGCTCTTCTGCGCCTCCGCCCACACAATCAATGCTGTCGAACTGACACGCCAAATTACATTTCAGTGTCCCCTTTTCAAACCCGAGGTCTTTGCAGGAAAATCCGGCAAAGTCCTTACCGTCGCAATCTTCCGGTCTTTGGATAAGACCATCCCCGCAGCCAGTGGCCGAGGGGCGCGGGCATGATTTGAGCTCAACGAGTCCCTTGCCTTGGCTGGTTCTCTCTGCGTTCACGCGGTCCACTTCTTTATACATCCGCCGGCGCTCGCTCTCGCGCGCAGCATCCGTACAGAGCGTCGTGGCCGACAGCCCGATCGTTGCCTTGGCTTTACTGCTCCCAAGACCAGAGACGAGATTGCTCACTTGGGATGCGGCCGAAATCGCCGTGCTCCCGGAAAGATCCACGTTCACTCCGGCCTGAAGCGACTTTCCGGCAAGGCCCGTGCCGATGTCCGCAGCTTCTACGGCGAACCCTTTGCCCTTTGAGCCTGTGAACGTGATCGCCCGCAGTTGGGGTAATTTGGTAAGCTTGAGCTTACGTAATGGAGAATTCTGGATCCAGGCGGCTTTGAGTTTTGGAAGGTTATTGAGCGTCACGACCGCCGTTTGGCTCTCGTTGAGCACGACGCGAACTAACTGTTCAAACCCGTCGAGGAACAGTTGCCCGGGGTGGGCACGATCAAGGACAATTTCGCGCAAGTGCTCTTTGAAGTGTGGAAGATCAAGCGCCAGTTGCCCTTGATCCACATTGGTGTAATTAAGCTCGAGACGCTCGAGGGATTTTAGAGACTCAAGCGTCGGTTGCGGGATCGTCCGAACGTTGATCGCGTTCTTGAGCACCAACTCCTTGAGCCTCGGGAGTTCGGAAAAATCTACCATAAGCATCCCGTTGGCAGAGACGCCATCGAGAATACCTTCATTCGGCGTAGGGAACGGCCCTCCGGAGCGCGCCGGCCCCGAAATCGTCACCGAGCAGACCTTCTCCCGTTCGCTCAATGATTTGAGTTCTCCATCACAAGCGCGGCCGGTCCGTAAATCTTGCCAATGCGCGAGACATTTCACC
>CAZNTM010000036.1:0-7796 GCA_964576005.1 uncultured Gammaproteobacteria bacterium | reverse complement strand
TGCTGACGACGTTCAGCAAAGAAAGCATCCAAGCGTGCAAGAATTGATCCTACGGTATCGGTTTTTCGGATACGGAGCATCCACCCCCCTTTCATCTGAAAATCAAGCGTTGCCGGTTCATCGGAGAGAATGAGCCACAAGATGGGATGGTTGCGTGTTTTCATTGCAGATTGTAACGCGCGATAAAGCTCCAAATCTTCCTCTTCAAGAATACGCGTTCCGGCATCGGTCTGGAGCGGCTGAAGTGCCTTTACCTCAAGGAGATCGTGCGGTTGAAAAGGCTCCAGGAGCAGCCCAAGAACAGCGCCGTCGCGATCAAGAAACGCTGCCCCCTCTGGTAATTGCAACGTTGCTGCCGGTTTTTTGTAGGTAGCGGAAACCAGAAGCGTCCGCGCCCGATACTGCGGCTCAACGGTGACGCGCTCAATCGGCAATTCGGTCATGAGCGCGTGTTTAAGTTTCGACCGCCGGAAAAACAAAAGCGATTGGTTTGTGAACGCGACAAGCGGTCTGCGCTCGAGGAATCGCGTGACGGCTTCAGAAAGCACGCGACGACCCTCATCGGTTGACGCCACTGCCATCACCTGCTGAAATCGCAGCGGCGGCATGGTCCCGGCAAGGTAGACGGCAACGAGAACAAGGATGACGCCGAAACGCGTCCCAAAACGTCTTACGCGGGATACCACAGCGAGACGGTGAGGATTTTTCTGCTGGCTTTTCTGGAAATCTCTCATGATCCCCGAAAACTTCGCTTGATCTTCCTCATACGCGTGTGTCGTTGCCGCGCGATGGCGATGAGCTCATCAAGGAATCCGCGCATGGGGAGGTTGTCTGCCTGCCAGAGACGCGGGAACGAGGCGTTGGATCCAAACGCGGGGATCGTATTTACTTCGTTGACGTAGAGCGAATCATTGCGCTTGCAGTAGAGGAAGTCCACCCGGCTCATTCCGCTGCCTTCGATGCAGTGGAACACCTCGCGCGTGTAATTCTGGATTTGCTCGCAGAGGTCTTTGGGGATCTCTGCCGGGATGACAATTTCGGTCTGACGGTCAATGTATTTCGCCCGGTAATCATAAAATGACCGGGTAAAGCGCACTTCTCCTATGGGGGAAACTTTGGGGTCTGTGTCGCCGATGACGCCGCATTCAAATTCCCGAGGCTCTTCAATCCCCTCCTCCACGATGACCTTATCGTCATAGGAAAGCGCGAGCGAAATTCCGCGCAGGAGCATGCGGCGATTCGATGCTTTGGTTACCCCAACGCTTGAGCCAAGCCGGGCGGGTTTTACAAACAACGGATAGCGCAGGAGGTTCTCAATGCGCTCGAGGGTAAGGGGCTGCGCCCTCTTCCAGGTTTCGTGATAGAAAAAGAGATATGGCGCAACCGGAATCCGATGGTATTGGAAAAGCTGTTTTTGGATCACTTTATCCATCCCAATTGCAGAAGCAAGCACGCCGCAACCCACGTAGGGAATGTCGGCAAGTTCAAAGAGGCCCTGGATGGTCCCGTCTTCCCCGTACGATCCGTGAAGCACGGGAAAAAAAACATCAACCGGGAGCAATCCAATGCGCGTGCGAGCCGAGAGCGATACAATGCCCCCAGAGCCGGGCTCTGGCAACAACACGGCGCTTGAAGGGACGCTCTGGCGGGTCGAAAGCATCTGAAGCGTTCGCTTTCCATGAGAAATCCAATGCCCTTCTTTCGTGATGCCGATTTGCAGCGCCTCGTATTTTAGAGGATCAAGCTCTTTGAGCACGTGTTCGGCGGAGCGCAATGACACTTCGTGTTCGCCCGATCGTCCTCCAAAGATCACTCCAATTCGCAGTGGCTTCATACCGTATGGGGCTCAAGGAACTGATTGAGCGCCACGGCGCTTGCCGCTGCATAGAGGTGATGGATTCCATAGCGTGCGGTGCGCAAGGGCTCTATGAAACCGGCAATGGTATTTTTCAGGATGGCGCTCATGCCCTCGTTGCTCTGTTTGAGCTCTGTAAGACGGAAGTCGCAATGCTCCCCCTGACCGTACGTTAGCACGAGGCAGGGAGCATTTTGGGCAATCATCGCGATGCGCCCATCATCGCCATTAAGGATTGCACATCCGTTCGTGGGCAGCCGCGTGAGGGCGAGGGCGTACTCCTCAATGAGACTGCCGTCGAGGATGTTCGTGAGGACGAGAATCCGCGGAGCAACAAGGCGGAGAAGATAGGACATATCCCCGGTTTGATCAACGCCGAGTTCCAGCAGGAGCGTTTTGGGAAAATTCCGGCTAAAGCAAGCCACGGCAACGGCGCGGGCAATCACCGCGATCCATGCCACCACAGACGAGCGACCGCTTGAAAGCCCAAGAACGGCCAATGGCAGGCCAATCTCGGTATTGTAACTCTTTGGATCTGCGCGGACATTGCTCGTAGGTGAAAGTGACGCAAGGATGGCGTTCTTTGTCGTCCGTTTGTTTGTCGAGCCTGCAATGGCAATGATCTTGGGAGTAAAACGGGCAAGGGCTATCATTGCAAGCCAAAAAAGGATACGCCGAACATGTTCTTTGCCCCATTCTCGCACAAATTTAGGTCTTTTTTGTTTTTTGAACAAACGCGTTGATTCTCTTCATTCCCTCCATAATGTCCTCCATACTCCGGGCAAAACAAACGCGGACATGCCCTTCCCCTTGGGGTCCAAAAGCGCTTCCGGGGACCACCGCGACCTGCGCCTGATTGAGCAAGTCAAGGGCGAAGCTCTTCGCATCGCGGTGCGGCAGCAGGATCTTCAAAAACAGGTAGTACGACGCGACGGGCTTCGTATAGGTGAACGCCCCGGAAAGCAAATCGAAGCATTTACAGATGGTGTCGCGGCGACGTTCGTACTCCAATCGGTACTCGGCAATGTCTGATTGCGCAAGATCAAGCGCCGCCAAGGCGGCATACTGACTGACCACGGGAGCGCAGGTGACGAGCGCATCGTGCACTTTCCGAATCTCGGTGGCGAGTTTCGCATCTGCGGCAAGAAATCCAATCCGCCAACCGGTCATTGCGTAGGACTTTGAGAAGCTGAAGATGTAAACAAAATTCTCACGGAACTCGCGTTCGCGCGCAAGCGTAGGATACTCACAGACCCCCTTATCCAACCCCTCAAAGACAATGTCCTTATACACCTCATCAGAGATCATGAGAATCCCGCGCTGTTTGGTAAGTTCGGCCAACTCAAGCAGCTGCGACCGTGGGAAGATCGTCCCGGTAGGGTTATTCGGATTCGTAAGGATGATTGCTTTTGTCCGATCGGTGATCACCTGCTTTATCGCGGCGATATCAAGGCCCCAGCCACGCGATTCATTCAGCGCGACCCAAATCGGCACTCCGTGGGCCACCCGGACGGCTTCGGGATAGGAAACATAACAGGGGTTCGGCAGGATCACTTCATCGTCGGGCTCTAGCACGGCGAGCAACGTTGCGGTGATCGCCTCGATTGCTCCGACGGTCACGATAATCTCCTCCTCGAAGTCGTAGTAAATTTTTGACGCTGCCAAATGCTCTTCAATCGCCTCACGAAGTTGCGGCAGTCCATTGACAAGGCTATACTTCGCAACCTTGCCTTCCCGGATCGCTGCAATGGCCCGTCGTCCAATAACCGGCGGCGTATCAAACGACGGAATCCCCTGCGCCAAGGAAATCACCCCCGGAATGCGACTTGCCAGCAGCTCCATCTCTTTAATGGCAGAGAGCTGGATTCCCTCACGTTTCGTGCGCAACAGGGGCGATGCGATCGCAGCCGACATAACGCTTAAGAACCGATGGAACCCGAATGCTCCCATCGTTTTGTTGGAAATTTTCCCACAGCGCAACGAGAATTCTCGGGGACGCCAAGGCGGTGTTGTTGAGGGTGTACGCGTACCGGGTTTTCCCGTCTTTTGCCCGGTAGCGAATGCCGAGCCTCCGTGACTGCCAATCGCCAAGGAAGGAGTTCGAGTGCGTCTCGCCGTAGTCGTTGCGACTCGGCATCCATGTCTCAATGTCCACCATCTTCACTTTGCCGGCCCCCATGTCCCCGGTTGAGGTATTTACGAGCCGGTACGGGAGATCGAGTTTTTGCAGGATCTCTTCGGCAATCCCAAGAATCTTCTCAAACCATTTTTGCGCAATCCCCTCCTCTGCCGGGGTGATGACCACTTGCTCGACTTTCAGAAACTCGTGGATGCGATAGAGCCCCTTGGTCTCTTTCCCGTAACTGCCGACTTCGGAGCGATAGCAGGGAGAGAATCCCGCAAGCGCAATGGGCAGCTGCGATTCGTCCAAGGTGGACTGGGCGTAATAGGCCAGAAGCGATGGTTCGGCAGTACCGACGAGATAGGCCCTCGCCCTTTCCTCTGATCCGTCTGCGAGCCGTCCGGGGTTTGCGATTTGGTAAATCTCCTCTTTCCCAAACGGGAAGTGTCCACTGCCGACCAGTGCGAACTCCCGAACGATCGTCGGCGGCATCATGAGAGAAAAATCATGATCTGCGACGGTTTCAAGTGCCAGCCACATGAGCCCGAGGTGCATCCGAACGCCCGCGTTTTTGAGGTAATACCCCCGGAAACCGGAAACGCGAGCCCCGGCTTCAAGATCCAAAAGGTCAAGTGATCTGCCAAGCGCGATGTGATCTTTTGCCGGGAAAGAGAATTTCGGAATCTTCCCAACGGTTTTGATCACCGTATTTGCGCCTGCATCGGGTCCGACCGGAGAGTCCTTGGATGGAATGTTTGGCACGAGCAGCTCGAGCTGTTTTCGGCGCTCCAACGATGTTCGGAGTTCCTGCTCCTTTGCCCCGAGGCGCGTAGAGAGCGTTTTAAGTTTTTTGCGCTCATCGGGAGAAGGCGTACGCTTTGAGCGGGCGTTTTGCTCATGGCGGAGTTCATCAATTTCTTGGATAAGCGCGCGAACGCGACCATCAACCTCAAGGAGCTCATCAATGGAAACCGTGAGGCCTTTATCGTGCACCGCCCTTTTCACTGTATCTTTGTGTTCCCGGATGAATTTAAGATCCAACATAGCAGTCGGCCGGGCGCAACACGGAGCTCTTAAACCGTTGTGGCTCGTATGCCTTCAATCGAATCACCGGAATAACCATCCCGCGCCAAAGCAGTTCTTGGGGAAGTCGCCCGGCAAATCCCCGCTGGTCATAGCCCAGACAGATGACCTCGGGCTTCACGTCATCAAGCACATCGTAGACGTGTTCGCGATTTTCGTATCCCAAGCGCGCCTCGGTCACATGAGGGTCGCTCTGTACGTTTGCCAATCTCGTCTGCTCATCATCCATCGGGGTTCTCCCTTTAAGAGATCCCGTATTCCCATCGCGCGCCACAATCACCGCAAGCGTATCGCCAAACGCTGCTGCCTGACGCAGGAAATCCCGATGTCCCTCATGGAAGAGGTCAAAAGTTCCGAAGACCAGCACCTTCCTCATATGAAATACAAATGTACAAATCCGTACGAATATACAAATCGAACCGATTCATATTTGTGAGACTGTAGAAAAATGACAAATCATATTGTTCGAGCTTGTCGAGAACTTCGTTAAACATTATTGTACTTCTCGACTCGGCTCGAAGAATAACTGACTTTTTCTACACTTTCATATTTGTATATTTGTAATTATTAGTAAATTTGTATTTAACTTGTTCCCTTCGGTCTCAATAAAGGGAACGCGATCACTTCTTTAATCGAGTGACTATTCGTGAGCAGCGCGGTCAAACGGTCAATGCCAAGCCCTAATCCCGCTGCCGGAGGCATGCCGTACTCGAGCGACTGGATAAAGTCCTCGTCAAACTGCTGTGCCTCGCTATCCCCTGCTTGGCGCATTTTTGCCTGTGCTTCAAAGCGTTCGCGCTGGTCTGTCGGATCATTGAGTTCGCTAAACGCATTGACCATTTCCATCCCGGCGATGAGCAACTGAAATCGCTCGGCGAGTTTTGCATTCTCCGGGTGTCGCTTTGTCAGCGGGGAAAGTTCAATGGGGTAGTCAACGACAAATACGGGATCCACCATCTTCGGTCGGACGAATGTTTTAAACAGCTCATCAATGATCTTTGCCCTGCTACTGCCAGATTCTACCGGCAACCGTTTCTTCTGCGCTTCCCGAAAGAGCACGTCGTCGCGATCCGTTTTCAGCACGTCAATGCCAGAGTGCTCGGCAAGTAATTCAACATAGGAAACGCGTGGGAGTGGGAATGCAAAAGCGATGGTACGCTTCCCAAAAGCGATTTTCTTCCCACGTCCTAGCGCGTCAAGTAAGGATTCAAAGAGCCTCTCGACGAGCGTCATGTAGTCGCGGTAATCCGCAAACGCTTCGTAAGATTCCACTTGGGTGAACTCCGGGTTATGCTCGCGATCAATCCCTTCATTTCGGAAACAGCGGGCGATCTCAAACACACGCTCGAATCCTCCGACGAGGAGACGCTTGAGATAGAGTTCCGGCGCAATGCGCAACTGCAGCGGAATATCAAGCGCGTTATGGTGCGTGAGAAATGGCCGGGCAGTTGCCCCTCCTGCAATTGATTGAAGGATCGGCGTTTCGACTTCAAGATAGCCTCGTTCATTGAAGAACATGCGAATCGCTTCAAGAATCCGAGCGCGGATCTTCAGTATTGCACGCGTTTGAGGGTTAACGAGAAAGTCGAGCGAGCGCTTGCGGTAGCGTTCTTCAACATCCGAGAGCCCGTGCCATTTCTCCGGCAGCGGCCGGAGCGATTTTGTCAGGAGGGTGAGTGATTGCACCTCAAGTGTCCGCTCCCCCTTTTTTGTCGTAAACGGCACTCCGCGGCAAAAAACAATATCGCCCAACGCTACGAGAGCGCTTTTGAGAAGATGGTATGCGTCTTTTAATACGTCGGCTTTGGCGTAACACTGGATTTTTGCGCTCCCGTCTTCAATATCAAAAAACGTTGCTTTGCCATGAGACCGAAGTAAACGCACCCGACCGGCGATCCCGACGGATTCTTTTTGAGCGACGAGTTGCTCAAAGCGATCAAGGACCTCATGGATGGGGGTTCTCGGAGCTCCAAGCCGGGCCGGATATGGATCAATGTGCGCCTCGCGAAGTTGTGCAAGGGTTTGCAGGCGTCGCCCGCGTTCCTCAAGTGCCATATATCCACCCATTCTACTTGAGGAGTTCTTGTTTGGCAAATCACCGTTGGAGTGATAGACTCCTGTTGCAATGCGCTACTCCATCATCAATGAATTGCCGTGATGGTGTACTTGAGGGTTCCGCGCGGCACCGTGAGGACGAGCGTGTCGCCGATTTTTTTCCCAAGCAACATCGCGCCAAGCGGAGAGTCGCTGGAGATTTTTCCTGATTGAGGATCCGCCTCGTTTGAGCCGACGATCACGAACGTCTTTGCGGCGCCATCCACACTCACCTTGACGCGCGAACCAAAGCCAATAATGCCATCGTTCGTCGTTTGCTCAACGATGGTTGCCCGATGGAGGAGATCATCGAGTTCGAGAATCTTTCCTTCCACGAAGGCCTGCTCTTCCTTTGCCTCTTGGTATTCGGCGTTTTCAGAGAGATCGCCAAGTTCCTTCGCGCGCGCGATTCGAATCGCAACCTCACCCCTCCGGCTTCGCCACTCTTCTATTTCGCGCTGCAATTTTTCCAGTCCTGGACGAGTGAGGCTCGGTTGATCGGCCATAGGGTGAATGGAAAGCAGATAAGCGAGGCAGACAAGGGCTTGGAAATAAATAACGTTTCTCAAGTTCGCTTCAGATTTGCCCCAGATTTGTCAGAACAAAATCTGAAGAATAGCCCAGCTATTATGAAGATTTTTT
>CAZNTM010000035.1:0-7804 GCA_964576005.1 uncultured Gammaproteobacteria bacterium | reverse complement strand
CTTGACAGATTTACTCGCTTCATGCTATAGTTTTTCTATAAGAAAATGCTTTCTTAGATGCTATGAGTGGCATTTTGGACAAAATTATCGAAAGTCAGCAGGCAGAGGTGGTACTCAAAACTTCTCCAACCGAGCTTTTATCCCGGCTCCTTGAGCAACTGCGCGAACGTGAACGCGAGGTGCTTACTCGTCGTTTTGCTCTGAAGAAAGATGCGGCCACCGGTCAAACGCTCAAGGAGATCGGGGATGCGTTGGGCGTGACAAGGGAACGGGTTCGTCAGATTGAGTCCAGCGCGATTAAGCGGCTTCGGCAACTTCAGGAGGCAGGGGCGCTCAAAGAGGAGATTGATTCGCTCACCTTGGTGCTCCGCAGAGTGCTCGAGCGCTACGGAGGCATCATGGAGCACGACCACTTTATCCTCAATGCTCACGCGGCAGCGACCGGCGTGTCGTCGCGAGACTCATCAGAGATGGACGAGGCGACGCGCAGGGCGTTTGCGTTTTTCATCACCCATTTGTTTCATGAGGTCTTTGAGCCGCTTTCGGAAGACCATGAGCTTAAAGCGGGTTGGAAGCTTCCGATTGCCGAGATGAGCGTCTGCCGGGCAACGGTTGCCGCTGCCAAGGAAGTCCTCAAGCGCCATGCCACCCCGCTGGATTTCGCGCTCCTTCTTCAGGACGTTGCCGAAGGGACCACCACCACGGTCGAGCACTGCGAGGCGCATTTGCACCTTGCCCGTGACGTGAAGCCAAACGCCTTTGGGCAGTGGGGGTTGAGCCACTGGCCGGAGGTGACACCGCGTCGGATCAATGATAAAATTTTCCTTGTGCTCAAACGCGCGGGGGGTCCCTTGCATTTCATGGAGATTGCCGAGCGGATCAATGGGGCGAAATTCGATGAAAAGAGCGCGCATCCCGCGACGGTTCATAATGAGCTCATCTTTGATGACCGGTACGTCCTTGTCGGCCGCGGTATCTACGCCCTTGCCGAGTGGGGGTACGAACCCGGGGTCGTGAGTGATGTTATTGCGGGCATTTTGAAAAAGTCCAGCGAGCCGCTTCATCGGGACGCGATCGTTGACGCCGTGATGAAGCAGCGGCTCGTGCGCCGGAGCACCGTGCTGCTTGCCCTCACTGATCAGGAACGCTTCTGCCGCCTTCCGGACGGTACCTATACGCTTACGGCTCGCGCAGCGTAGATCAGCCATTTACTTTTGTTACGCCATTTCGATGATCACCATCGATCCCGTTGGGATGGTTGAGTACATTGGAGAGAATTTTTTCGAGCTCGGATTATGGGGGGCAGCGCTCTTCGGGCTCCTGCTTTTTCTTTGGTTTCTCGGATGGGCGGCGCGGGAGCTCTGGCTCATTCACGTTCAGCGCGCGTACGCCCACACGTTGCGGTTCGTCGTGTTGGCCATTGATATTCCGCAGGAGAACGAACAGACCCCCAAGGCGGTCGAGCAGATTTTTGCACAACTGCACGGCACACTCTCAAGCCCGAACCTTAAGGAGAAGTGGATTCAGGGTAAATTTCAGCAATCCTTCAGTTTTGAGATCATCTCCTTGGGCGGCTACATTCAATTCCTTATCCGTACGAACGTCGTGTTCCGTGACCTCGTGGAGGCGGCGGTCTACGCCCAGTACCCGGATGCGGAGATTACGGAAGTGGCGGACTACGCTGCAGCGCTGCCAGCCATGTTTCCGGATTCAACCTTCAACCTCTGGGCGACGGAATTTGTGCTTTCAAAAAAGTCTGCCTACCCCATTCGCACCTATCCTGAATTTGAACATACTGCGGCCGAGGAGGTCTTTAAGGATCCCATGGCAGCGCTCCTTGAGGTGCTTGCCAAACTAAAAACTCAAGAGCAAGTTTGGCTGCAATTACTCGTCACCCCGGTCAACGATGATTGGAAGGACGAGGGGGAGAAGCTTGTGGGTCTGCTTGCGGGCAAGCCGTCGCCAGAGAAAAAAGGAGGACTTTTAGAGAAAATGATTGAGGCGCCGCTTACCGTCCTTTCCGCCCTCGCCGATACGGTCTTGCCCACGACGGGAGAGGCCGAGAAAAAAAATGAGCCCCAATTTGTCTGGTCGCTGGTGCAGTACCTCACTGCCGGGGAAAAGAACGACATTGACGCGATTGAGAATAAACTTTGTAAAATCGGCTACCGGGTGAAATTTCGTCTTGGCTATTTGGCGCCCCATGCGATGTTCTCAAAAGCCCGCGGCGTTGCTCCGGTTGTGGGAGCGGTCAAGCAGTTTAATACGATCAATCTCAACGCGTTTAAGGGGTCAAAGCTCGTCACGACCGATACGCCGGTGTATGGGTTCGTGAAGGAGCGCACCGCGTATCGCCAGCGAAAATTCATGCAGGCCTTTCGGGCGCGGTCAAACCACCGGGGGGCAGGCCATGGGTTTATCTTAAACATCGAGGAGCTGGCTTCCGTGTGGCATTTTCCGATCCGCACCGTTCGCGCGCCGCTCGTGAAAAAGACTGAAGCGAAACGCGCCGAGCCGCCAGTGCGGCTGCCGATGGAAACGTCGGAGATGGCGATGGCAATGCAGGAAAAGCGTCAACGAGCGACGGCAGGAGTGCCAGCGAATCTCCCGACGAGCTGACAGCTTTTAGCTGTTAGCTTATAGTATCGTATCGATATTTCGATTTTCGTTTCCACTATTCCTAAAAGCTATAAGCTAAAAGCTCAAAGCTTCGTCAACGTATGTACGATCACGATCACGAACGAGAAGTAATTCCATTTGCCGAGACGAACTTCCGCAACCAAGGGAAGCGCTTTGGCATTATGACTGACGATCGCCGGCGTCATATGTATATCATTGGAAAAACCGGCATGGGCAAGACGACGCTTCTTGAAAATATGGTCTTGGCCGACATTTACGCTGGACACGGGGTGGGGATTGTGGACCCGCACGGCGATTTTGCCGAAAAGATTTTGAATTTTATTCCACCGTGGCGGGCGAATGATGTGGTCTACTTTAATCCGGCTGATAGCGATTTCCCGGTGGCGTTTAACATTCTCGAAGCCGTGGACGCGTCGCACAAACATTTAGTGGCAAGCGGCATGATGGGGGTGTTTAAAAAAATCTGGCCAGACGTGTGGAGCCCGCGCATGGAGCACATTTTGAACAATACCGTGTTGGCGCTCTTGGATTATCCGGGCTCGACGATGTTGGGCATTAATCGGATGCTGGCCGACGCTGATTTTCGAAAGAAGGTCATTGACCGCATTACCGATCCGGTGGTCAAAGCCTTCTGGGTGACCGAGTTCGCCCGCTGGGAGCAGCGCTACGCCATTGAGGCGATTGCGCCAATTCAAAACAAAGTGGGACAGTTTCTTTCTGCCTCGGTCATTCGAAATGTGGTGGGGCAAGTCAAGTCCACCATCATCATGCCCGAGATCATGGATACTGGGAAGATTTTTATCATGAATCTTTCAAAGGGGCGGATTGGAGAAGATTCTTCACGGCTCTTGGGCGGCATGCTCATCACGAAACTCCAGTTGGCAGCCATGGGGCGGGTGGACCAGCCCGAACCAGAGCGGCGGGATTTCTATCTCTATGTGGACGAGTTTCAGAATTTTGCCACCGAGAGTTTTGCAAACATCCTTTCCGAGGCCCGGAAGTACCATCTCAATCTCATCTTGGCGCACCAGTATATTGAGCAGCTTGATGAGACGGTGAGCCCGGCGGTGTTCGGCAACGTTGGCACCATCATCTGTTTTCGGGTGGGTTCGACCGATGCGCTGGAGCTTGCCAAAGAGTTCATGCCGCGCTTCACCGAGACCGATCTCGTGAACCTCGCGAAGTACGACATTTACCTTCGACTCATGATTAACGGTATGGCAAGCGATCCGTTTTCGGCAACCACCTTGCCGCCGCTTTCCGGGCCAACGGCCATGGGGCAGAAGATTATTACGGTTTCTCGGGAACGCTATGCGGTGCCGCGCTCAACCATTGAGGAAAAGATTGCGCGCTGGAGTGAGGTGATGGCCGAAGGCGTGGGAGCACCGCCTCAAAGGTCACAAGGACCGCGGCAATTTCAAGGCGGCGGCTTGCCGCGAGATCGGCAAGGTCTGCCACGGCAAGGCCAAGGCGGCGGGCGTCCATTCCCGCAGCGTCAGCGTGAGCAGGGCGGCAGCCCACCTCTATCGCGTCCTCCACAACGACCACAACCGCCGCGGCAACATCTCCCTGAAATTTCGCTTTCCAATGTCTTAAAACAAGACCCGGTGCCGTTTGGGAAAAACCCCAAGAAAGAGTGAAGCATTTATTGGTCATCCTGAGCCAAGTCGAAGGGTCTCTTTCGTATGTCTCAACGTGTTACATTTCAAACCACTGATGGTGTCACCATCGTCGGCGACTGGATCGCTGGCGATGCGAGCAAACCGGTCGCATTGATGCTCCACATGATGCCTGCGGATCGCACGAGTTGGCGCGGACTTTCTCAAAAACTTTCGGCAGTCGGCATCAGCTCGCTTGCCATTGATCTCCGCGGTCACGGAGAATCAACGTGCCACATATCCCCCGACCAAGATAAATTATTCCCCGAGCGTAGTCGAGGGGGTACCTTAAACTACAAAACCTTCACCGACGCCGACCATCAAGCCTCGCGGCTTGATGTGGATGCTGCATTGGCGTGGCTTGAGGTTAAGGGGTATGATGCGATCCGTGTGGTGATGATTGGCGCATCCATTGGCGCCAATCTCGCGATTGACGCTGCCGCGCGCTATCCTGAAATCAAAAAAGTTGTCATGCTCTCGGGCGGATTAAATTATCGTGGCGTTCAAACCGACGTCGCAGCGAATCAACTCCGCGCTGATCAGCGCGTTCTGCTTGCGGCGTCATCTGACGACGAACACGGAAGTTTTGAAAGCCATCGCGCGCTTACAAAAATTTTAGGCAATCGTGCCACCGTTTATGAATTCGAAAGCGCCGGCCACGGCACAACGATGTTTTCCCGCGAGCCGAAACTACTTGACGACATCGTGGCGTGGCTACAGTGACTCGGCGCGTTCATCCGCAAACCGAAGATACGGTAGCAGGAGCCATGTGGCGGCGGTGAAGAGCGCCGAGACGATGATGAGTGGCTGAAGACCGATGATGCCAAAGAGGTAGCCGCCCACGGCGGCCGAGCTCATAAGGCCAATGTTCCAGAAGGCGGTCAAGGTCGCGAACGTCGTGCCCTCGCTGTGGCGGGGAGCTGCGAGCGCTGCGGCATTGAGCATCACGAGAAAGGTGATGCTCGAGATCGCACCAAGGAGCGCCGCAGAGAGCGCTTGGATAATCCGCGCACGTTCAATGTGTTCGGTAATGAAGGGCGTGAAGTAGATAAGGTCAAACAGTGTCGCCACGACCCCGATCACAATGGCGAGTTTGACGAATGTGCGCGTTTTAAGACGCTGCGAAAATTTTCCAAAGAAGATTGCTCCGAGCGCCGAGCTTGCCGCGTCAATCGTAGCCACAGTGCCGAGGAATTCCGCGTTGAATTTGAGTTTGTCTACGGCATAGTAGAAGAACGGCGCGCCAAACGAGGGGCTAAACGTCCAGAAAAACAGGAAGAACGCCAAGAGCCAGAGCGTCCGATGCCGGAACGCTTCTTTGAGTGCCGAGAAACTTTGACGGAACTGCTCGCGGCTCGCTGTTACTTTTTGTTCGCGGATAAAGAACAGGACGGCAGCGAGGATCACGAGCGGAAAGATCGCATTGATCGAGAAGACGGTTTGCGGTTTGAGGTGCTCGGCAACCCAGCCACCGGCGTAGCCCGTAATCATCGAGGCAACATAAACGGCGGTCCACTGAATCGCCTGGAATCTGCCGGTGAGGTTATGCGGTTTGCCCGTTTCCACCATAAGCGCATCGCAGAGCACGTCCATGAAGGCATAGGCAACCGAGGAAAGCGCAAAGAGGGTGATGAGCTGGGAGATGGAGTAGTTTTGAGTTTTCCCAAGGCTAAACCAGATGAGCGCTGCCGCTGCAGTGGTGAGCAGAAGGTAGGTTCTTCGCCGGTAGCCAAAAAGGGGAAACGCGTCAGAGATGATTCCCCAAAGCGGCTTTAACCCCCAGCCGATAATCGTGATTGCCCCAAAGTACGATGCTTGGGTTGCGGTCATTTTGAGCGTATCTTTCAAAAGAAAACTCACCGTGAGTCCCGGAAGCGAGGCAAGCCCGTTTGGCGAGAAAAAGTAGATAAGCGCAAACACCGTCGAGAGCTGGAAAATGCGTTTGCGGGAAAGTGTGGACTCCATATCTACATTTCGTGAAGTTAAACTTCCTGAATTTTTTGATTGGGCTGCTGCGCGGTGGCGTCATCCCTCTGTGTTTTGGAGAAGCGATAGCCGCCGTCGATCGTGGGGTTTGCGTCGTTGAATTCATAGAGATCGTGGATGAATCGCAAGTAGTCTCCCGACTTCATGAAGACGTCGCGTTTTTCTACCCCGCGGTTAAAGACGTGGTACACTTCACCCGTCGCTGGCTTTTCGCGATTCATAACGTTACCCACCGTTTGACTTTTTTTCTCTCCGGCTTCTCTTTACACAGTGTACAGTGTACGACAAAATTAAACATTCAGGAAGTCCGACTTTCTGAACGGCGCGCAGGCGAAGTGGGGGTTTGCGCGGCCGTTTTTTTTTGACAAATTTTCGGTACGCTGCTATAGTTATTCTACAATACGGCTATGCCTCCAACGATCACAATTCCAAGAACGCTCACTGGCGGACGCGATCTTGTGGTGATTCCTCGTACTCTCTATGAGCACTTTGTTCGAAGCGTGAAAGTGCAGACGTCGAGAACTCCAACCGATGAGGAACTTGACAAGGCAATAGCCGAGTACCACGCGGGCGACTTTGACGGGCCGTTTACAACTGTGAAGGAAGGCGTCGCCTTTCTTGAAACTCGTCGAGCGGTAAAACGCAAAAAATGAGGTACGTATTCACGCAAGTAACGCGGTATTCTTTGACTCGCTGAGGCAAGCCCTCGGTTTTTTGTTTTCTTACGTTATGGGGATTGTCGAAAAAAAAGAAGTCATTGTTGCAATGAGCGGGGGAGTGGATTCCTCCGTGGCCGCGGCGTTGCTCGTGCGGCAGGGGTTTAGCGTGCGCGGGTTGTTCATGCGCTACTGGGGGGATGTAGATGATTTGATGCCCGGCGGCGAGGATTTCACCAACTGCTGCAACATTGAGGCAATGCATGACGTGAAGACCGTCTGCGAGCATCTTGGCATTCCGTTTGAGACCATGGATCTCCGCGGCGAGTTCCGGGAGCATGTTGTGAAGCCGTTCTTGGCTGCCTACGAGCAGGGCGCGACACCAAATCCCTGCATCAACTGCAACCACGCCATTAAGTTTGCGATGATTGATCGAGCAGTAAGTACTAAGTACCAAGTGCCAAGTACGATGTACTTTGCGACTGGGCACTATCTGCGCACGACAGCGTTATCCCCTGAGCCTGTCGAAGGGGATGCCTTGAGCAGATTGATGGCCTTCGACTCCGCTCAGGCAATAAGTATGCCGGTCCGAGTATTCGCGGCCAGAGACCAACGCAAAGACCAGAGCTACTTTCTCTATACGTTGACGCAAGAAAAATTGCAGCGACTCATGTTTCCGCTTGGAGCATACACAAAGCCAGAGGTGCGCAAAATGGCACGCGAGTTTGGGCTTCCGGTAGCCGAGAAAAAAGAAAGTCAAGAGATTTGTTTTGTCAAAGGCAAAGTGGGTGAGTTTCTTGCCTCGAGAATACGCGCAGAGCCCGGGAGTTTCGTGACGACTGCTGGCGAAGTGATTGGGAGCCA
>CAZNTM010000034.1:1425-7807 GCA_964576005.1 uncultured Gammaproteobacteria bacterium | reverse complement strand
TCAGGAAATAACCCCTTCGAGTTATTTTTCTACAGTCTCAAAAATATAGGAGCGCTTTATTATCCAATCTCGTGCTTCCGTCGAATCACCGCTGCCGCCTGATCATAGTGCCGGAGTTCGGGGATTCTTCTCCGTAGCCAGAGCCAAGGGATTCGGTGTATTGCCGACGGCAGCCATTGGCTCATCCCACCTGCCGCGCGGGGGGTGATCCGAAACAGCGGCTCGGGGATCCACACTCCCCGCTTCCCCTGCTGCAACAAAGTGAGCCAGAGGTCCCAGTCTTGGAAGCGCTTGAGTGATGAATCAAATCCCGGGAAATGCTCACGCCGGAGAAGGGCCGATGTGTGAATATAGTTTACCGCCTTCAATCGCTCGGAATCAAACGGGCCTGAACGAAACAGCTTCCAGCCAAAGTAGAAAGCCGAGTACGCAAAGGCGGCTTCGGGATGACTCTGGAGCGCGGCAACGAGCACTTCAAACGCATGCATCTCCCAAACAATGTCGGCATCGCTAAAGAGCACGAACGATCCTGTGGCATAGGGAAAACCCGCATTGCGTGCCGCTGCTGCTCCGCGATTCGGCTGCCGGAGAATATGAAAAATTTCCCACGGTCCTCCGCGGTGTTTCTCCTCAAGAGCAACCTCGCTGCTTTGATCATGCGAACCATCATCAACGACAATAAGCTCTGCCGGAGACAGCGTCTGCCGCCGAAGCGAAGCAATGCACTCCGCAAGCTCGCAAGCATGGTTGTAAACGGGAAGAATAACGCTTATCCGAGGTCGCATATCTTCCGGAGCATATCAGCGCGCGTCTGCCATTGAAAGTGCTCCCGAACGCGCACCCTGCTTTGCTGTCCGAGTCGCTGACGCAACGACGAATCCTCAAGCAGTGAACGAACACGGGCCGCGGCGCTCTCAACATCAAGCGGATCAACAAGATACCCGGTAACGCCATCAGCGATGGCTTCACTCACTCCCCCACTCCTGCCAGCAATAACCGGCACGCCGAAAGCATTCGCCTCAAGAAATACCATGCCAAACCCTTCAACGTCACCATTGCCCTCATCACGCGGCAAAAGGAGAAAGACACTTGCAGCTTGGTACTGGACCGTACGTTCTGCGTCGCTCACATTTCCGAGAAACGTGACCGACGGCGCAATGCCAAAATCTCGCGCAAGCTCCTCGAGCCGCCCACGCTCTGGTCCATCGCCGATGATGACCAGTTGGACCTCTGGAAATTCTGTGCGCACGCGCGCAAAAACCCTCATCACCGTGTCAAATCCTTTGCGTCGGACAAGACGACCGACGGACAAAATAATTGGCGACCGCCCCTCGACTTCGCTCGGGGAATCATTGATATCGGCTGAGTGTGCCGGGCATGGCGTGAGCACATGAATCTTTCCGCCCGGAATTCCGAGCGAGAGAATGACCCCTTTCGTCCACTGCGAATTCGCAATGACGAGATCGCAACGGTTCAGAATCCAGCGCGCGAGCAATCGCTTGTAACCGCGAAGCGTTGCAATATCCATGCCGTGGGAAAAAACGAGTAATTGGTAATTGGTAATTGGTAATTTCTGGGTGAACCGGGCGATGAATTTCGCAATGACGACGGCGGTGCCGATTGGCAGAATCTGGCCGATCGCGATCCAGTCGTAATGCTCGCGGCGCAAGAGCCGCACGAGTTCGACGACAAGACGGCCCCACCGTGGCCATATCTTCCAAAAAAATTGGCGTCGAATTTCAAACCTTGAGTCTTGAATCTTAAATCTTAAATCCCCCGCAGGGGCAAACACGTCAACACTTCCAGAAGGCAACGACGCAACAATCCCCCGATAATATTCGGCAACACCACCATGCACCGGGGGATACTCAAGTGTGATAAGCAGCAGTCGTTTCCGCATAAAAAAGACGACGAAGATCAGCAAATCTCCACACGCCAAAACGCCATGTGAGCAGCGCATACACGGTTCCCCCTACGAACACCTGCAGTGCGAGAGTATTTGGAAACATCACCCCGATAACGCGCACCGCAGCAAACATGACGAGCGATGACCCCAAGACGATCCCCCCCGTCCTCATGAAGCGACGCCACGCGATAGGGATGATGGTACGAATCTTCACAAATCCAGCAAGGACGATGAACGAATGGGTCACGATCACTGCCACAACCGCTCCCCATGCTCCAAACACTGGAATGAGCAGAGCGTTTATCACAATATTGATCACCATCGCGTACCCCAGCAGCCGGGTCTGCACCGTCGCGCGATCCGAGGCATTCAGGAGCGAACCGATCGGATACTGGAGAAAGATCGGCAGCAACGCGAAACTCGCGAGTTCGGTCAGTCCAATGGCGTCCTCGTACGCTCCCCCAAATAAGAGGGGGATAAAAGCCTTCGCCGTAGCCGCAATGCCAAACGCGATGGGAGAAGCAAAGAACAAGAGAAGCTCCATCGCCCGATGGAAACTCTGCTCGAGCTTTGCCTCATCGCGCCTGACATAGTAGCTCATGGCCGGAAAGAGCGCCGAGACCAATCCCAAGGGAATGAACTGAAAAGAGAACATGAACTTATACGGCACGCTGTAGATTCCCAACGCCGAGGCGCCGGAGAGCAACCGCAGAAGCATCGTATCGGTGTAGGTCCCCGCCTTTACGAACACCTGTGCGATGGCAAACGGGCTGGCGCGATAGAGCCAGCCTGCCAGCACCCGGAAGGAAAATGTCGGATGAAACGAAACGCTCGTACGCCAAAATACGGCAACGCCGGCGACCAAGACGTGAGCAACATTCATCGCCAAAATCCCTCCCACAAGCATGGGAAGGGGCAGGACACCGCTATGGACCGCGAGGACAAAGCCCAAGATCACGAGTTGTCCGAGCACTCCAAAACTCGCCTCAAGCGCAATCCATTGCTGGCAGCGCAAGAGCCCATAGAAGCTCATCTGCAAGGTCTCAAAGATGCTTGAGAGCGTGATGAGCACGAGGAAGGTCCGCAAGAGATCGCTGCCGAGCGGCAGAGAGAGGATGAGCGCAATCATCGTCCCGCCGACCACCGCGGCAAGGAGGAACTTCGTCGCCAGCAACGCCCCAAAATCGCTCTTTGACTGCTCCTGCCCCTGCGCCCCGCTGCGAATGAGCAGCGGAGTCTGTCCGAAATCAAACAGAACGGTCAACATCATCCCGATCGAGCTTGCAAAGACAAACTCCCCGGTAACCTCCTTTCCGAACAGCCGGGCGATCAGGGAAAAATAAACCAGCGCAATGAGCTTTTGGAGCGTCATTGCGCCGATCATCAGTGCGGAATTTCGCACGACGCGACTCGGGGCGTGGGTCATCTTTTTTGCCACTGTGGAGCCCGTCGTGCCCGCTTGAGTCCGTACTTCTTCCGCTCCTTGATCCGGGCATCGCGACGAAGGTATCCCTCTTTTTTAAGCGCAGTGCGAAACGTGGGATTGAGTTTGAGCAAACAGCGCGCAACGCCCAGACGGATGGCGTCGGCTTGCCCGCGCATCCCGCCGCCGCTTATGTGAATTGAAACATCGAGCAGTTCTGCCTGTCCCACACTCACGAGCGGCGCCATGATGATTCCCCGAAGCACCGCGTCGGGAAACGCTTCGATCAGGGATTTTGTTCCCACGGTGACATTGCCTTTTCCTCCGGTGGAGATTCTCACGCGAGCCACCGCGGTCTTTCGACGTCCAACCGCCTCGTGGTAAAGACGTTTCGGTTTTGATAAAACCGTCGCCTGAACCGGCAAAACCGACGGAGTCGCTTCTTTCTTCGGCCGACCCACCCGAGCGCGCCGGGGAGCTTTCTTTTTCTCTGATGGAGCGTCGTCCATATCTCTTCATTCAAGAAATCGTTAAACGCTTGAGCATCGCAGGGCGCAATCTCGTCTTCGGGAGCATCCCGGAAACCGCATGACGGAACACCCAAGCGGGTTTGCCCTGCCAAAGGTCGCGGAGTCTGCGCTCGCGCAGTCCCCCGGGGTATCCGGTGTAGTGGCGGTAAATTTTTAAATTCATTTTGTCTCCGGTCCATCGCGCGCGAGCAATGTGGTGAACCTCCACCCACTCGCCGTTGTCCAAATGAGGAGCATACCCTACATGGCCTTTGCCGATGAGTAACCGGCTCACCTCACTTGCGAGCCTGCCAACCGATACGCCACTTGCATCAATGGTGTGCTTTGCCCGTCTGGTCACTTTCGGAAACGTCGTCGCACTCATATCCATCTTACTTCTTCTTTTCTCCTTTACGCCTTCTCACTTCCCGCTGTCCACTCAAGCAGCGCCATCCGCGCTCCATCTCCCTTTCGCGGCATCAATGGGGTCAATCGGGTATAGCCTCCGGGGCGAGGTTGGAATTGCCGAACAACACGGATGAGAGCGGCAACCGCTGCGCGATCCCCGCGCATTCGTCCGAGCAATACCCTCCGGGAGGCAAGCGTGCCATGCCGCGCGAGCGTCACGCAGCGCTCAATGAACGGCTGCACTGCCTTTGCTTTTGCTTTCGTGGTCTTCATTCTCCCGATCATGACAAACGACCGCGCCAAGCTTGCCAGCAATGCGCGCCGCGGCCCCACTTTCCGATCAAGAGTTCTTCCCTTCTTCCGGTGACGCATATTCATCCGCCTTTCCATTCCCGAGTGATTGAACAAAGGCAAAATGATCAATAAGAAGCGTTGACGCGCGCTGGAGCGCCTCTTCGGCAGTGAGCGACCCATCGGTTTCCATCGTGAGCATCAAACGCTCGTAGTTCGTCATTTGCCCAACGCGCACCGGCTCAATGCGAAACCCCACGTTGCGCACCGGTGAAAAGAGCGCATCCACCGCAAGCATCCCAATCAAGCGCTCCTCTTTCTCCCGATTCTCTGTCGGCAGATACCCGCGGCCCTGACGGACGACGAGCTCCATCTCAAACTCCGCCTCATCCGCGGTGAGTGTGGCAATGACGGCATCAGGGTTCACGAACTCCACAAGGGCGTTTGGCTCAATATCTTTCGCGCGCACCTGCCTTTTTCCGGTGACGTGGCACGTGAGGGAAACCGGCTCATCGCTGTGCGAGCGGAAACGGAGTTGCTTAAGGTTAAGAATGATATCCACGACATCCTCCTTCACGTTCGGTATTGTCGAGAACTCGTGGTCAACCCCGCGGATGCGCACGTCAGTCACCGAAGAACCCGGCAGAGATGAGAGGAGCGCTCTGCGAAGCGCATTCCCAACCGTTGTCGCGTACCCCGGCGCCAGCGGCTCGATGAGCACGCTTGCCTTCTTGCCATCGGCATCAGGAGTGACCGTCATGGTGGTCGGGAGAGGAAAATTGTCCATAGGTGCTTACCGCGAGTAAAATTCAATAATGAGCTTTGAATCAAAATTCGGCTCAACGTCGCTGAACTCTGGCAGGCGCAGCACCTCAATGGTGCGCGACTCGGGATCAAACGACATCCATGATGGCATCTTGCGCTGTTGTTTCGCGGCGAGGTTTACGGCGATGACATTCTGCTCGTTGTCCGCTCCATTGCCCGATCGCAGCGCAATGCGATCATTCGGGTGAACGAGCAGCGACGCCGTCGTCACTTTCTTCCCGTTGAGAAGGAAGTGACCATGGGAAACGAGCTGCCGCGCCTGTCGGTGTGTTGCAGCAAGCCCCGAGCGGAAGATGACCGAATCGAGCCTGCGCTCCAACGCGCGCAAGAGATGCTCCGCGGTATTGCCCGTCTTTGCCAAAGCATGCGCCACGTAATTTTTAAACTGACGCTCCCGGATGCCATAGATGCGTTTTGCCTTCTGCTTTTCCCGAAGCTGCGTGCCGTACTCGGTGGGCTTACTTGCGCCTTTCGGTCCGTGAATACCCGGAGGATACGCTCTGCGGCTCACCGGACATTTTGAGGTAAAGCACTTCTCCCCCTTGAGAAAGAGCTTCATCCCTTCGCGACGACAGTTGCGACAGACGGCATCCATAAATTTTGAGCCGAGCGAAAAATTTATGTCCCGAGCGAAGTCGAGGGACTTCCTTACACACGCCGCACTTTTGGCGGCCGGGGACCATTATGCGGGATCGGAGTCACATCTTTGATCGAGGTGGCAATGAGCCCGTGGGCATTGAGTGAGCGCACGGCAGACTCGCGTCCGGCGCCGATCCCCTTCACGAACACCTGCACCTCGGAAAGACCAACGCCCTCAAGCTTGCGCATGAGCTCGCGCACGACAACGCTCGCTGCGTACGAGGTGGATTTTTTCGGCCCGCGAAACCCGCAGGCTCCGGCGCTGCTTTGCGCAAGCACGTTGCCCTGTTCGTCCGTGGCGGTCACGAGCGTGTTGTTATACGTCGCCTGAATGTAAATCCGCCCGCGACTCACTTGCCGGAGCACGCGTTTCTTCTTCTT
>CAZNTM010000034.1:0-1325 GCA_964576005.1 uncultured Gammaproteobacteria bacterium | reverse complement strand
TTCTGCGCCGGCGGCTTCCTGCCGCTGCCCATGGTCTTCCTGACATTGCCCCGGACGGTGCGGGAGTTCGTCTTTGTGCGCTGCCCCCGTGTCGGCAATCGCCGGGAGTGGCGCATGCCGCGATAGGAGCCGATCTCTTTCAGGCGCTTAATGTTCGTGAGCACCTCGCGGCGGAGGTCGCCTTCAATTCGGTACGTCCGCTCGATGATCTCGCGCAATTTTCCAACCTCTTCCTGACTTAACGCATGCGTCCGTTTGTTCGGATCAATATTCGCCTGACCTAAAACTTTTTTTGAAAGCGGCGAGCCGATCCCGTAGAGGTATGTGAGCGCTACCTCAATTCGTTTCTGCTGCGGAAGCATCACCCCTTTAATAATCGCTGGCATACCATCTACCCTTGTCGCTGCTTATGCTTTGGGGTGGAGCAGATGACGACGACGCGCTTCCCGCGCCGAAGCACCTTGCAGTTCTGACAGATCTTTTTTACTGACGCGCGAACCTTCATACGAGATACTCGATGCAAATATACTAATGGGTACTAATGATACAAATAATACGAATGACGGTGCCGATCTGATTGGTATTATTGGTATAATTTGTATGGAATTCGTATATTGGCATTGCGTGCTACTTTAGTAGCGATACACGATCCTCCCTCTCGTCAAATCATACGGGGTCAACTCCACCTTCACTTCATCCCCGGGAAGCAGCCGAATCCGATGCATCCGCATCTTTCCCGCAAGATACGCAAGCACCTCAAGATGATTCTCGAGCTTGATACGGAAGGTGGCAGACGGCAGCGCCTCAAGGACAGTTCCCCGCATCTCAATCACCTCTTTGCTCGAGGCGGATTCCTTTGTATTTTCCATGCGTTGACGAAAATAATGATGGCTGAAAACAGTCAACCATCACCACGAGGTCGTTTAAATGGCTGAAAAGGATGGGGTAAATCTACCAGAACCCGACAACCTCGTCAAGGGGGTGTACAAGATGAGTCGGGAAACTCGTCCCCTGTCACGCACGCTCCGTGACAAACGGCTGCGGTAAGTTTGTTTGGACGCCTGCCTGCCGGCAAGGCAGGCAAAAACCGTAACTGACACCGCAGTGTCATCCTGAGCCAAGTCGAAGGATCTCAGTCATCTCGTGAACGGGTTCCCTCGATCCGACTCGGGATGACTCCTGTGGAGTCACTTTTGCTACAAACTTTCTCGCATCCTGGGTCACTACGCTATCGCGTGAAGAGCCTGTCGCCAAATAACCCCATCGTATTGCCTGAGCTTGTCGAAGGCCTCCATTTGCTAAGGATTTCGGTACCCCTTCGACTC
>CAZNTM010000033.1:0-7905 GCA_964576005.1 uncultured Gammaproteobacteria bacterium | reverse complement strand
TAGTGATCCGACCGTACGAAATAGGACGGCGGAAGCTCATCGGATAAAAGCTACTCCGGGGATAGACCCGAAAGGGTTGTTGTCCCTTCTTGGCGGTAACGTCAGGAAAAGTAGACGGCTAATAACGGTGGAGCCCAAAGGTCAGCACTGCTGACACTGGGGAATACCGTGGGAAGTTCTTCGCCGCGTCACGTCAACACAACTATGACGGAACGCGAACGACACATTGTGATTGGCTGCGTCCTGGGGGACGCCTTCCTCCAGAAGACTGGAAAAAGAAACGCACGTCTTCGGCTTGAACATTCTGCACGCCAAAAAGAATACATTTTTTGGAAGTGGAGCGAACTCAAACGCTACATGCAGGATCAGCCGAAATACCTCACGCGTTTCAATCCGGTTTGGAAGAAGCGCTACCACTACGTTCGCTGCCAATCACATGCATCACCACAGTTCGGGAGACTGCAGGCGATGTTCTATACAGATCATCGTAAGCAGATCCCAAAAGAAATATCAAAGCTCCTCGCAAGTCGGCTGACACTCGCGGTATGGTTTATGGATGATGGGTACTACTACGCGCGCGACGGCGTTGCGTATCTGTATCTCGCAAACATTCAACACCGCGAAGGCAGCAGGCTCCGAGAAGCGCTTCGAAACAACTTCGGTTTGACTCCGAAGCTGGAGCAGAAAAAGACTGGCGCCTTGGATCTCAAATTCTCCGCGCTGGAAACAAAAAAACTCATTCACCTCATTGCCCCGCATGTCATTCAAAGCATGCGGTACAAAATCGGCGAAGAACCCCGTATCGACTGAGGCCTATGGCCGAGGTCCAATACAGCATTGGACAATATGCCGTACTCCCGGCTTGGCAAAGCTGGGATGAAGATATAGTCAGTGCCCTTCGAGAGAAGGGAAGAAGCATGAACAGGCTGATCTCCTCCAAGAGTCCACATCGACGAGGAGGTTTGGCACCTCGATGTCGGCTCATCCTATCCTGGGGGTGAAGAAGCTCCCAAGGGTTTGGCTGTTCGCCAATTAAAAGGGTACGCGAGCTGGGTGAAGAATTCTGAGCCCAGTATAAACCGGCTCATAACGGTGAAGCCTTTTACGCGTTCATGGTATAATGAATGCGTGTGGTATGAAGGCAATACCGTGGGAAGACAAGCGACTCACCAAGCACCAGTACGAGATTCTTATTGGATCCCTGCTCGGTGATGGTCGTCTTGAGTGTCGATCTCTGCAAGGAAGTGCACGATTTCGTGTACATCACGCAGACTCCCAACAAGATTTGCTTTTCTGGAAGTATAGTGTGTTCGAAGATCTCGTATGTCGGGAACCGTGGCATACCGACTGGTATGACAAGCGATATGATCGTTTGTATCGGTCATGGTTCTTTCATACAAAGACCTCACTGGTGTTTGCGGCAACTCATCAGAGGTTCTACCTACAGAACGTGAAGCATGTTCCTGTAGATATCGTTCGCGACCTCACTCCTCTGGCACTTGCCGTATGGATCGCGGATGACGGATGCCGCAGTCATGATAGCGTGATCTTAAACACACAATCATTTACTTTTGAAGAGCAGAAACGATTGCTTGATGCATTCGAGAAGCGATATAGGGTAGAAGGCTCAATCAATCGTGATCGAAGGAATTTTCGGCTGCGATTCAATCTGGTCAACGCAACGCGTTTGGGACGGATTGTGCAGTCACAGGAGATTCCGACACTTAAAGAGAAGCTTGTCCCCGTAACGACTGCTTCGAACATCTCGGAGCGGTAGTGGTGGCCCGGTGACCGGGATTACAAACCACTACAACACGCCGGGTTCGGCATCATGCCGAATAAGGTATAGTCTGCGCCACTAGTAATAGTGGAAGAATGCAATACGTGTCAGAACGTCGTGAGACAGTAGAGACCTGCTGTCTATAAATTCGACTAAATGCTGGAAAGTCTGACCGAATTCCAACAAAAGAGTAGGAGTTCACAGAATCTCACACTACGTGCTATACTTATACAGAAAGAGATATGGTGCGTGAAAATGTGATGAGCGCAGACAATCAGCAGGGAAAGTTACGAAACATACCGGAACCGTGGTATGTCGCGGGATTTGTTGAAGGATCAAATTTCGTAAAACCCTCAGAGACTATACGTCGAATATTCCGACCGCGGTCGGGATGAAGGTATAGTCCGAACTCCGTGGCGACATGGAGTCTCCGACCGTGATCGGAGCAACCATCTTGGTTGTAACACAATTGTCGGTCTCCTATCCTCTGTGGGCGTAGAAACTTGCGGGGACCCTTCCCTAGTACGAGAGGATCGGGAAGGATGTACCTCTGGTGTACCAATTGTCCTGCCAAGGGCACCGTTGGGTAGCCAAGTACAGCGCGGATAAGCACTGAAAGCATCTAAGTGCGAAGCCGTCCCCAAGATAAGGTTTCGTTTGAGCCTCCTTGGAGAATACAAGGTTGATCGGCGGAAGGTGTAAATACCGCAAGGTATGAAACAATATGGAAGTGGGAAGTGAGAGATTGGAAGTTGGAGCAATCCAACCTCCAACATCAAACCTCTAGCCTCTATTTGTGAGCCGATCCGTACGAATAAGGCGATTCTTGCAACCACTGAACTGCCCCCAACCATACGGTTGGGGGCCAGGAGCGTCTTGGTGACTTTCGCGGCATGGCCCCACCCGATCCCATCCCGAACTCGGCCGTGAAACGTGCCAGCACCGATGGTAGTTGGGCCCAATCCGGCCCTGCGAGAGTAGGCCGTTGCCAGGACACTCGTGGCATACAGTTGTCAAAAAGCCCGGCCCCGCCGGCTGGCGGGGGCGGGCTTTATCGTTGTGTCGGATAAATTCTGACAAAGAAATGAGTTGATTTTTTGATCTTATTACGGTCTACTCTTCTCTTGTCGCCTTTGAGTTGACAAGGGTATGGAAGTATCTATACTGTTGGCATGGAACCTATTCCATCGCTTGCCATGCTTGGTATTCGGGAGAAGGCGGCTCGCGTGTATTTTGCAACGCTCGAGCACGGACCTGCTGCCGTGCGCTCCATTGCCGCGGCGGCGTTGCTCAACCGACAGACCACCTACGATCTGCTCAAAGAGCTCATGGCAAACGGGCTGGTGAGTTATTATCACGCAGACAAAAAACAGTATTTTGTTGCCGAGGATCCGGAGAAGCTCCTGCATCTCGCCAACCTCAAACGCACTGAACTTGAGACATGCACCCATCAGTTGACGCTTGATATGCCACAATTGCGCAGCATCTTTCGCCGTCCGGGAGAGAAACCAGTGACGAAGTTTTACGAAGGTGCGCATGGCGTGGCAACGATTCTCCGTGACGTCTTAGAGACCGCCGCAGGAGGCAGCCCGCCAGAGTATCTCGCGTATTCCTCACGCGATATTCGCGATGATCTCTATAAAGGGTTTCCAAATTTCACCGAGGAGCGGATTCGTCGTCACATTGCCGTGCGGGTGCTCGCTGTTGGGGGCGGTGGCGGCACGGACAGCGCGCTTGCCGATCGCCGGGTTGTCGCGGAAGACATTGACGCTCCGACGTACCGGATCATCTATGGAGCGAAGACTGCGTTTATCTCTGCAAACCGTTCCGGCATGATGGTCGGCGTGACCATTGAGGATACCGCCGTGGCGCAGACCGAACGTGTCCTCTTTGAGGCGCTGTGGGCTGCGTCAGCCACGCACGTATGACTCAAGTGCTCATTTTAGCAGCCGGTCGCGGAGTGCGGATGAACAATACGGCGCCAAAAGTGCTGATGCCGATCGCCGGCAAGCCGATGATTCTTCACTTGCTTGAGGCGGTGGAGCGTGCGGGCATATGTCCCCAACCGGCATTGGTGGTCGGCCACAAGGCGGCGCAGGTGCGCGAGGTTGTCGGCAGCCAGTGCCGGTTCATTGAACAGAAAAAGCAGCTTGGTACTGGTCATGCGGTTCAAATTTGCGCCGGAGTCTTTGATCCTCGGGTGACGGGGGTGCTTGTCCTGAATGGGGATCATCCGTTTATCCGACCAGAGACGATCTGCCAACTCGCCGAGCACCACGAAGCGACTGGCTCGGTCATTACGATGATGACCACACTGGTTGAAGACTTCAACGATTGGCGGGCGCCGTTTGAGGATTTCGGGCGGGTGCTGCGAGAAAAAAGCGGGAGCGTTGTGGCCGTGGTCGAGCGCAAGGACGCGACCGAGCCGGTACTGGCGCTTCGGGAAGTGAACCCGGGATTGTTTTGTTTTAATACCCCCTGGCTCTGGGAGAATATTGGACGACTCACCAATCGCAATGCCGCGCGGGAGTACTATCTGCCAGATCTCATTGCGCTCGCGATCCGCGATGGTCTCCCAATCGCAACACTCTCGGTGGATCCGTTTGAAGGCCTTGGGATCAACACCCCGGAACAGCTTGAGCTTGCGGAACGTCTCTTTACCATGCGCATGCAGTCTCCCACGACCCTTGGACACTAGAAAAGCGTCAAGCGTCCAAAGGTGGGGGGAGAGAGAAAGCTCTTTTTCAACACATAGAACACATAAGTGGATGACACATAAAAGGAGAGTGCTCGGTGGAGGGTTTGCAGGAAGCGAAGAAGGTTCGATTCGTCACGATCACCGGAGGGTCTGGCGGGCACGCGCTCGTCTCTGGTCTCAAGCAGATCAGCCGCCTCATGGTTCGCGCGATTGTGGCTATGGCCGATAGCGGTGGATCGAGTGGTCGGATCGCGCGGTCGCTCGATGGGGCCTTGCCGCCCGGCGATGTCCTGAAGATCCTGCTGGCGCTCTCGGACAACAGCGCCCGTAACAAGGTTCTTCAACACCGGCTCAAGCAAGGAGATGGCCTACTCGGCAAGATCAACCGGAGCGGACTCGAGGATCACTCCGTGGGCAACGTACTGCTCGCCGGAGCCCAGCAGACTTTCGGGAGTTTCCAGAAGGCGATCGAGTTTGTCGGAGGAATACTCAACATCCGCGAGGATGATCGGGTGATTCCGGCAACGGTGAGCCATGTAAGGCTCTGCGCCGAGAACGAAGACGGAAAGATCATCCGGGAGGAGTACCGGATTGATCTTGCCGCTGCTGGCAGTTGTCCGGTGAGGCGGGCGTGGTTGGAACACCGGGACAAGAACGGTGTGGTTGATCCCCAGCTTCGGGCTCGGGTCACCCCAGAGGCCAAACAAGAGATCAATCATGCCGATGTGATCGTCATCGGTCCCGGAGATTTCTGGAGCAGCATCATGCAGGTGCTGCTCGTGCCGGGGGTCCGCAGGGGCATTCAACACGCGTCAGCGCCAGTCGTGCTCGTGCTCAACGCCACGACGAAACGTGGCGAGACGACCGAGTGGACCGCGAAGGACTTTGTCGCCGGGATCGAGAAGCAGATTAGCAGGCAGCTTGATCTCGTCGTGGCGAACGATCCAGAGAGCCTCTCTTCCGAGTCCGTACAAAAGTATGCGATGGAGGGGGCAGTACCGGTCGCTGTCGATGTCTCCAGCACGAAGCGACGGACCATCCTCGTTGATCAGCTCCTCATTCCGCGTCCCGGGGTAACACACCTCGTGCGCCATGACGGCAGGAAGATCGGCGAGATGATCCTCGCGTGGCTTAAGGCGAGGGAACGGGCGTGAACAGAGGGGAAATCACTTTACGGGCGGGGACCAGCGGTTCCCGTTCTTTTTTTGACGGTTTGAGTCCACACGCGCTACCATCCCAGATGGACTTCTATGACGGTGATTCTTGGCCTTGATGACACCCTCGTTGACACCTCGGGGTTTAAACGCGTGCTCTTCCATTCCCTTGAATCCTGTGTGGTGCCGGCGGAGGTCGTCGCGTACGCATACGCGGTGCTTCGGGAACACGAGCAATTTTCTTTTGACGGGCTATATCGTTTTCTGCCATTCCCCCATCGTCCCGATACTCATGCGTACCAGTCGGCGATGCGTCGGGTGATTGCGCACTACCCCGGTCGAGTGTATCGTGACGTTGTTTGGTTTCTTCGGCGCTGCAGGGGCTGCCGACGGATTCTCTTCACGCGGGGCGATCGTGAAGTCCAGGAGATCAAAATTCGTTCTTTGCGGTTGCGCCCGCTGTTCTCCTGTGTTGTCATCACGAATGATCGAAAAAAATTTGCAGACCTCGCCTCGCTCCTGCGCGTTGAGGAACCCACGGTGCTCATTGACAACGATGGTCACTTTGTCAGTACCGTGGTAGAGCATTTCCCGAAAATCCATGGGTACTGTCTTGCGCGACGCGACCCAAGTATTGGCAGTTTTGCCGATTTGCGCGCGGTGTATCGCGCGATGGCGTCACTGCGGCATTGATTGTGCGCGCGGTTGCTGATCTTCACATCCATTCGCGCTTTGCGCGCGCGTGTTCGAAGGAGCTCACCGTGCATTCAATCGCGCAAACCGCGAAGCGCAAGGGAATTGACATCGTCGGTACGGGAGACTTCCTGCACCCCGGCTGGCTTGCGGAGCTCAAACGCGATCTCGAGGAAGCCGAGCCCGGGCTGTATGAAGTGAGAAGGCAGAAGGGGGAAGGAAAAAGTTCGACGCGCTTTCTTCTTTCAACCGAAGTGAGCTGCATTTACTCGCGGGGTGGAAAAGTTCGGCGGGTCCACCACCTCGTGTTTGTCCCAAGTTTCCGGGCCGTGGATGCCATCGTCGCGGAGCTGCGAGCTCGCGGCGCAAACCTCGCTTCTGATGGCCGACCGATCATCGGACTTGATTCAGAGGAGCTCTTGAAAATCGTCTTGGCGTCAGACGAGGATGCGCTGCTTATTCCCGCGCACGCCTGGACCCCATGGTTTGCGGTGTTTGGATCAAAGTCCGGGTTTGATACTCTTGAGGAGTGCTTTGGCTCGCTGGGAGACAAGGTGGTGGCAATCGAGACCGGGCTATCTTCAAACCCGCCCATGAACTGGCGCGTCTCGGCGCTCGATCGCGTGGCGCTCATCTCTAACTCTGACGCGCACTCGCTGCCAAACATCGGGCGCGAGGCGAATGTTTTAGAGCTCGAATCGCTGAGCTACGAGAACGTTGCGGATGCGATTCGTAAGAGCAGTCCGGGGAAACTCGCTCATTCCCTGAGCCAAGTCGAAGGGCTTCCGAAAAATCGCATTGCCTCGACCATCGAATTTTATCCCGAAGAGGGGATGTATCATTACGATGGGCATCGCGCGTGTGACGTGCGTCTCACTCCCGAGGAGACGAAGAGGCACCACGGGAAGTGCCCGCGGTGCCATCTGCCAGTCACTATCGGTGTGCTCAACCGCGTCGCGGTGTTGGCAGATCGTCCTGCTGATTTCCGACCCGCGGGTGCCCCTGACTTTTTTTCGCTCGTTGGGCTCGATAAAATCATTGCGGAGAGCTTTGACATGGTGAGTCGGACGTCAAAACACGTACGAGAGGAGTATGAGAGGATTGTTTCTGCATGTGGAAATGAACTGACGGCGCTCATGGAGACCCCGTACGATGAGCTTGCGCGCGTGACAAATACCATGGTCGTTGAGGGAATTCGCCGGGTGCGCGAGGGCAAGCTCTCGATTGAACCCGGGTTTGACGGCCAGTACGGACGCGTGACGATTTTCAGCGACCATGATCGTGTCCAGCGTGCCGGCGGAATGCAATCAAGCATCAATTTTCCTGCCGGCAAATAAAAACCCCCGAGCCTTGCTCAGGGATTTTTACCAAAGCGTCTTATCGGCGCTTCTTCTTTCCCTTCTTTTTCTTCTTTGCCATACGCTCACCCCCTTTCGTTCTTTTTTGATTTTATTTTTATCTTTCCGTTCCTCCCTACTATAAGACGAGGATGGCGAGAAGACAAGAAATAACTTGTCAAGCCTCTCTTCCTTGTCTGCATCATTTTTCGGTGATAGGGTTGACGGTACGCCTATGATGAC